>JANLSY010000350.1:0-15949 GCA_031362665.1 Sphingomonadales bacterium | reverse complement strand
GGGCAAGACCAATTTGTGCACGGCTATACGGGCGACGCAGGGCAAAGGGCTGATGCCCGATGGTACTTCGCGTTTCAGCTACAAGGGCCAGACGATCTTCCATTATATGGGATGTTCGACCTTTTCGAACTTCACCGTGCTCCCTGAAATCGCTGTCGCCAAAATCCGCGAGGATGCGCCGTTCCAGTCGAGCTGCTATATTGGCTGCGGCGTAACTACGGGTGTAGGGGCCGTGGTCAATACTGCCAAGGTGCAGGTTGGTGACAATGTCGTAGTCTTCGGCCTTGGCGGTATTGGCCTGAACGTGATTCAGGGCGCACGGCTGGCGGGTGCCAACGTGATCATCGGCGTTGATATCAACCCGGACCGTGAGGAGTGGGGCCGCAAGTTCGGGATGACTGCGTTCCTCAACAGCAAGGGCATGAGCCGCGAATATGTCGTGGCGAAGATTGTCGAGATGACCGACGGCGGCGCGGACTACACCTTCGATGCAACGGGCAATACCGAAGTGATGCGTACCGCACTCGAGGCGTGCCACCGTGGCTGGGGGACCAGCATCATCATCGGCGTGGCCGAAGCGGGCAAGGAAATCGCGACGCGGCCGTTCCAGCTGGTCACCGGCCGCAACTGGCGCGGCACCGCGTTTGGCGGAGCCAAGGGCCGGACAGATGTACCCAAGATCGTCGACATGTATATGACCGGCAAGATCGAAATCGACCCGATGATTACCCATGTCATGGGACTCGAAGACATCAACAAGGCGTTCGACCTCATGCACGCCGGCCAAAGCATCCGAAGCGTCGTTGTGTACTGAATTTGTAAGGAGAGAGAATATGTATAGTCATATGATGGTGGGCAGCAACGACATTGCCCGATCGAAAAAATTCTACGACGCGACCTTTGCCGCAATGGGCGGCAAGGAAGGCATGCAGGATCCCAAGGGACGCCTGATTTATATGCACAATGGCGCGATGTTTCTGGTCACTCCGCCAATCGACGGCGGGCCAGCCACTCATGGCAATGGCTGCACTATTGGTTTTGCGATGACACCGGAGCAGGCCAATGCCTGGCATCAAGCAGGCATCGACAACGGTGGCACCGCGATCGAGGATCCGCCCGGCGTGCGTGAAGGCAATGGTATGAAACTGTATCTGGCCTATCTGCGTGACCCTGATGGCAACAAGCTTTGCGCGCTGCACCGCGTCACCGACTGACGCCATGACCGAAGCCGAAGCGCGGGTTTACGCCGATCTGGCCGCGCTCGGCATCGCTTATGAGGTGCACGAGCATGCCCCGGTGTTCACGGTCGAGGAAAGCAGCCAATATACCCGGCATATCAAGGGCGCGCATACCAAGAACCTGTTCCTGAAAGACAAGAATGGCGCATTCTTGTTGGTGACAGTTCCTGACGATGCACGCGTCGATTTGAAAGCATTACCGTATGCCATCGGTTGCGGTCGCGTCAGTTTCGGTAAGGCAGAGGATATGGAGCGATTGCTCGGCATTTCGCCGGGGTCGGTTACCGCGTTGGCCGCGATCAACGATGTTGAAGGTCTGGTGATGTTCGTGCTCGATGCCGGGTTGGCGAGACAGGAAATTGTTAACTGCCATCCGTTGCGTAACAGCGCGACGCTCAGCCTTGTGCCAAATGATCTGGTCCGCGCATTGACCCACTGGCACCATGCACCTTTGATTGCCGCTATCCCTATATTGGAACCAACATGACCCTTGAAACGATTTCGACCAACACCGCATTTGGCGGGGTGCAGGGCGTTTACAAACATCATTCGACCGCGACCGGTACCGATATGAATTTTGCGGTCTACGTCCCGCCGCATGCTCCCGGAGCGAAGTTGCCCGTAATCTGGTATCTCTCGGGCCTCACCTGTACACATGCTAATGTAACTGAAAAAGGCGAGTATCGCAGCGCTTGTGCCGAACTGGGCCTAATCTTCGTTGCGCCTGACACAAGCCCGCGTGGCGAAGGCGTCCCCGACGACCCGGATGGTGCATATGATTTTGGACTTGGAGCAGGCTTCTATGTCAATGCGCTGGTCGAGCCTTATGCCGAACATTATCGGATGCGCGGCTATATAGAGGGTGAACTTCCCGCGATAATCGCCGACCAATTTCCGGTCGATATGAACCGACAAGGTATAATGGGACACTCGATGGGCGGGCATGGGGCACTGACCATTAGTTTACGAAGTCCAGGACGGTTCAGATCGACATCGGCTTTCGCGCCAATCGTCTCGCCGATGAATTGTCCGTGGGGCGAAAAGGCTTTGGCTGGCTACCTGGGTGACGACCGGCGGCTATGGGAAGAATATGATTCTTGTGCGTTGATCGAAGCTGGCGCGCGATTGCCAGATTTGCTGGTTGATCAAGGCGAGGCGGATAATTTCCTGATCGAACAACTCAAAACGCATTTGCTGGTCGAAGCTTGCGAGGCAGCGGGGCAGACAGCAACAATCCGGATGCAACCCGGCTATGACCACAGCTATTATTTTATCTCGACCTTCATGGCCCAACACCTCGCTTGGCATGCCGAACGTTTGAAGGTCTAGCTTATTGGCTCGAGCCGCGATAGTGAAGCGCATGACCAGCGGGTGTAGCTCAATGGTAGAGCAGCAGCTTCCCAAGCTGAATACGGGGGTTCGATTCCCCTCACCCGCTCCATTTTGCGCGGCACGCAAAATATGATCCCCGAAGCCGGGCCTTATGTGCTGTTGGATGATGCCCGCATAGCCGGTGCGTCGCCAGCGCGACTATATGCCAATCCCGTTCGTACCATTACTGCATCCTCGCCAGCGGAACTTGATATCCTGTTAGATGATTTGCGGGACGCCCAAGCGCAAGGCCTGCACGCGGCGGGCTTTTTGGCATATGACGCGGGCGCTGTATTGGTACCAAATCTTCCTGCCACCGAGACTCCAATCCTGGCCTGGTTCGGATTATTTAAACAATATCAGATATTTGATACAGACGCCTTGCCGTCAAACCTGCCTTATCCGGCCGGAGCATGGCTTTCACGCATTCGCCCCGATATTTCACGTTCCGATTATACCAAGGCATTTGCAGCGGTGCGGGAATATATTGCCGCAGGTGATATCTATCAGGCGAACCTGACCTTTCCGCTTTCTGCAGATTATGCCGGTGACCCGCTCGCGCTCTATGCCGCGCTTCGTCCGCGCGCAGCCGCTGGCTATGGCGGTGTCATCTGGACCGGCGAACAACATTATCTGTCTTTCTCACCCGAGCTGTTTTTCGCGCTAAAGGAGCTCCGCGTTACCACCAAACCGATGAAAGGAACGGCGACGCGTCATGCAGATCCGGCGGCGGACGCTGCGGCTGCTGAGCAATTGCGAACCGACCCGAAACAGCGGGCCGAAAACCTGATGATTGTCGATTTGCTCCGCAACGATTTGTCGCGGGTGTGCGAGCCGGGATCGGTGGTGGTACCTGAACTGTTTCACATCGAAAGCTATCCCACCGTTCACCAGATGACTTCTACGGTCACCGGGCTGCTTCGCCCTGACAGCACCGCGATTGAGGTCATTAAGGCGCTGTTTCCTTGTGGTTCGATTACCGGCGCGCCGAAAGTGCGGGCGATGCAAATTATAAGCGAGGTCGAAACCGGCCCGCGCGGAATCTATTGCGGATCGATTGGCAGGATCGACGCAAATGGTGATGCGGCATTTAATGTGGCCATCCGTACTTTTACCTTGTGCGACAAGACAAAGCGGGTTTCACTGGGGCTGGGCTCGGGCATTGTCGCTGACTCAGACGAGGCGGCGGAGTGGGCCGAGTGTCTGGCGAAAGGGGATTTTGCCAAATTGGACGGTTGTGGATTTGACCTGATCGAAACAATGCGTTTCGAACCGGCGCAGGGAATCCTGCGGCTGGAATTGCATCTTGAACGGATGAAAGAAAGTGCGCGTATCTTCGGGTTCGAATTCGACCGGCATGATGCACGCAACAAATTACATGCAGCGACCTTCCATCTGGATGCGTTGTCGAAAATCAGGTTGCTGGCGTCGCGCCAAGGTGCCCTCGCAATCGAAATCCGCCCCTTGGTTGAATTCGACGAGTGGCGGGTGGTGGTAGTACCACTGCCAGTCGACCCCCAAGACTTCCGGTTGCGCCACAAGATAACCGATCGGGCCTTCTATGACGATGCCCGCAAGGCGCGGAGCGATTGCGATGAAGTTATCTTTGTTGGCAAGGATGGGCGCCTGACAGAGGGCAGTATCAGCGCACTATTTGTCGAACGCGACGGAAAACTGCTCACCCCTAGGCTGGAAACCGGCCTGCTTGCTTCCGTTCTGCGGCGTGAATTGATCGAGGCAGGGACGGCCGAGGAGGCCGATATTGACATTGAAGATTTGTCCGCGGGTTTTTTTGTCGGCAACAGCGTGCGCGGCCTGATCCGTGCCAATAGGGTTGCGTAATTTTTAGCGACGCATTAGGGGCAGCCACGCAATTTGCGTTCAAAAAGCTCACGAAAGACATATCATGATCGACCACCTGTCCGCCGCCCTTGGCAGGATCGCCCCTTCGGCTACACTCGCCATGTCAGGACGCGTAATCGACCTGAAAGCACAAGGCATTGACGTCATTGGCCTGTCGGCCGGGGAGCCTGATTTCGACACGCCTGATTTCGTGAAAGAGGCGGCCATTCAAGCAATACGCGATGGTATGACCAAATATACAGCCGTTGACGGCATCGCACCCTTGAAACAGGCGATCATCGCCAAGTTCAAACGGGACAATAAAATCGATTATTCCCCCAAGCAAATTACTGTGAACTCGGGCGGCAAACACACCTTGTTCAACGCCCTGGTCGCGACAATCGACAAAGGCGACGAGGTTATCATTCCCGCGCCATATTGGGTAAGCTATCCCGATATCGTACAATTCGCAGGCGGCACGCCGGTTGTCATTATGGCGACCGCAGCGCAAAATTACAAAATCACCCCGGAGCAACTCGACGCCGCAATCACGCCCAAGACCCGCTGGCTGATCCTGAACTCGCCTTCAAACCCAACTGGCGCCGCTTACAACGCGGTCGAGCTGGAGGCGTTGGGTCAAGTGTTGCTGAAACATCCGCATGTTATGCTGCTGACCGACGATATGTACGAGCATATCTGGTACGCGCAGTCGCCTTTTGCGACGATGCTTCAGGTTTGCCCTGATTTGTACGATCGAACATTGACGATGAACGGTGCATCCAAAGCCTATGCAATGACCGGCTGGCGCATCGGCTATGCGGGCGGCCCCGAATGGCTAATCAAGGCGATGGCCGATCTCCAGTCACAGTCGACAAGTAATCCGTGCTCGATTTCGCAATATGCGGTGCTGGCTGCGCTCAACGGCCCACAAGATTTTCTGCGTGAACGGAACGCTGCATTTAAGGAGCGCCGCGATCTTGTCGTGGCCATGCTCAACGACGCTCCGGGGCTGAGCTGCCCGACGCCGGAAGGCGCGTTTTACGTCTATCCCGACGCAAGCGGCGTGATTGGCAAGACCACACCAAAGGGTAAAAAAATCGAAACCGATGCCGATCTGATCGACTATTTCCTCGACGATTATCGCGTCGCTGCAGTGCATGGCGCCGCCTTTGGGCTTTCGCCAGGCTTCCGCATTTCCTATGCAACGTCGGAAGAATTGCTCAAGGAAGCCTGCACGCGCATCCAGTCAGCGTGCGCAGCGCTCATTTGAGCGCAGATGAACATAGAAAAACGGCGCGTTAAGTAGGACTTAACTTGGCATCTGCTTGAAACCTTCTGTGGCGCGGTAACGTATCTATCGCAGCTACCGAATAGGCAGCTAGAACCGAGAAACATAATGAACCGTATTTTCAACTTTGTGCGATCAGATCTTTTCCTCAGCCTTGCGGGTGGTTTCGCCCTTAGTGTTGCAGGTTTAGCGGTGATCCAGCCTGCAAGCGCCGACATCGGCCGTTCGGGGGCAGCGAAGTCGATATCGGTCGGAGCGCCTATCCATGAAGAAGTTATACCACCCAAATAAGTTTGCCCTTCGCCTGCTGCCACTGGCAGCGGCTCTTGTGCTTACCAGCGCATGCAGCGGCGGAGCAACTTCGCTGATCGGCAACGCCGAGGCCGCCGAAGGCATTCGCATCGCTGCCCCCGCGAAGCCAATCGCAGAACCCAAAGGCACACAAACCGCGGTCTTTGCAGGCGGTTGTTTCTGGGGCATCGAAGGCGTGTTCGAACGGGTCAAAGGGGTAACCAGCGTCGAATCTGGCTATTCGGGCGGCAATAAAGCGAACGCCGATTACGATACGGTCAGCGGTGGTCGCACCGGCCATGCCGAGTCAGTGCGCATCCGCTATAATCCCGCTTTGGTCAGCTATAACGACTTGCTGCATATCTTCTTTTCAGTGACGCATGACCCGACGCAGCTCAATCGCCAAGGCCCCGACACCGGCACACAATATCGCACCGCGATTTTCCCCGCTACGCCAGCGCAGAAAATGGCCGCTACCGCCTACATCGCGCAACTGAGCAAGGCGGGCGTTTGGAAAAAGCCGATTGTAACCAAGATAGAAGGCTATAGCTTCTTCCCTGCTGAAAGCTATCATCAGGATTTCATGGCGAAGAATCCAAATCACGGCTATATCGTCGCGTGGGACAAACCGAAGGTCGCCAATCTGAAAAAGCTGTTTCCCGCGCGCTATCGATAAACCGTTTACGCTCGGTCACGCCGCCATGTTTGCACTAACAAATATCCATGCTTCGAGCGAACCGTCGGCGGTCTCCACTTCGACGGCGACCCGCCGATATTCGTTGCCTTCGAACGCGTCGAGCCTCGGCCAATGTTCGTGCAGATCGGCGGATTCGAACATTTGGACGTCTACCTTATCGCCTTCATCGGCCAGAACTAACGCAGGGAACCCAAGCGCCGCGCCCCAACCTTGGGCGACCAAATTCCCACGAACGAAACCGGCGCGCCAATGACCCCGCAGTTCGGAAAGTTGATGATGATTGGGCCGCCCCGGTGCGAGCGACCCGTAAGTCGCGAGGCGGCAGTCTCGATTCATATACGTTAGCTAACGCCGCTTACGTCGTGCCGCAACCACTTCAAGCGGCAAGCAGCCCTGCTACCATCGGATAGAGCGACGCGACCAGTAGGATTGCGGCAGTTACGTTGAAGGTTTTCAATCGTACTGGATCGCTCAAAAAACGCCGCATTTTTGCGCCCATCACGGCCCATGCCCCGGTGCTCGGCAGATTGATAATGCCGAAAACCCCTGCGACGATAAACACCCCGACCCAGCCTTGTGATTTTGTTGCGTAGGCCGAGATTGCGGTTAGTGCCATTGTCCACGCCTTCGGGTTCACCCATTGAAACAGTGCCGCCTGCAAAAAGGTGAAGGGTTTCGACTTTACCGCAGCTCCGCCGTTTTCGGCGGGAGATGTGCAGGTCGTTGCAATTTTCCACGCCAAATACAAAAGATAAAATCCGCTCGCGATCGTTATGAACAGCATGGAACCCTGGCACCGCCTCAATTACCTTCATGACGCCAAGACCGATCAGCGCGATCATCAGCGTGAAGCCGAGCGACACCCCCAGCATATGCGGCACGGTGCGGCGCATCCCGATCTGGCCGCGTATAAATATTTCCACACCGAAGTGCTGGGCTGTGTGCCGCAGGTATCGAGCATCATGTCCTATATCGTGATGGATTCGCCCAAGGACGAGCGAGCTTAGGGCTTGTAAGCGGGGATTGCCCAGCCTTTGAGTATCGCCATTGCGCGCAAGGTAAAACCGGCGGCGGCACTGATGACGGCGGCGGATAGAACAGGTAGGCCGAACCATAGAAGCAAGCCGAACATTCCCGATGCCAGCGCAGCAGCGGTCACATAAATCTCTGGTTTGAGCAGGATCGACGGCTCGCCTGCCAGGACATCGCGGATGATACCGCCGACGCAGGCGGTGATCACGCCCATCATCATCGCAGGCAGCAAAGGTACGCCCAGCGTCAGCGACTTCCACGTGCCGAACACTGCATAGATCGCAATACCCACCGCATCGAACCAGTCGAGTGCGCGAGGATTCCAGAAATTTTTGGGTGTTACCCAAACGAGGCCTGCGGTCACCAGACAGGTCGCCGCAAATCGCCATTCCTGCACCCAAAAAACCGGCGCACCGATTAACAGGTCACGCACCGTGCCGCCGCCGACCCCAGTGATAAGCGCGAAGAAGGAGAAGGTAACGAGCGTCTGCTTTAACTTCGCCGCAGCCAGCGCGCCCGATGCCGCAAAAACAGCAATACCAAACAGGTCGAGCCAGGTAATCAGGCCGGGCGCGATCTGGACCGCATTGTCGATCATCACATATGGATCGGCTTGCCCGTCACTGCCATTGCGGCCTCTTTCAGCGCCTCGGCGTGGGTCGGGTGTGCGTGGCAGGTATAGGCGATGTCTTCGGACGTGGCACCGAATTCCATTGCGACAGCTGCTTCGGCAATCATGCTGCCTGCGATTGACGCGATGATGTGCACACCCAACACGCGATCGGTCTTGGCGTCGGCGACGACCTTCACAAACCCGTCGGTGTCGCGGTTAGTCTTGGCGCGGCTGTTTGCCATCATCGGAAACTTGCCGACTTTGATTTCTCCGCGTTCTTTGGCTTCTTCCTCGGTCAGGCCGACGCTGGCAATTTCGGGATAGGTGTAGACCACGCCCGGAATGACGTCATGGTTCACAATGCCGGTGCCGCCCGCGACGAAATCTGCGGCAGCAAGGCCTTCATCCTCAGCCTTGTGCGCGAGCATCGGGCCGGGGACGACGTCGCCGATGGCGTAGATGCCCGGGACACTGGTCTGGAAATCATGGCCGATTTCGATCTGGCCGCGTTTGTTGGTAGCAAGGCCAGCTTTGTCGAGCGCGAGGCCTTCGGTGTTGGGACGGCGGCCAATCGAGACGAGTACGCAATCGGCTTCAATGCTTTCGGATGCGCCACCGGCGGCGGGTTCAACGGTCAATGTTGCCTTGCCGCCCTTGACGACTGCGCCGGTGACTTTGGTGCCGGTGCGGATGTTGAAGCCCTGTTTCTTAAAAATCTTCGCCGCTTCCTTGCGGACTTCGCCGTCATAGCCGGGCAGGATCTGATCGAGATATTCGACCACAGTAACTTCAGCGCCAAGCCGCAGCCAAACGCTTCCCAGTTCCATCCCGATGACGCCGCCGCCGATGACAACCATATGCTTCGGCACCTTGGGCAGCGCCAGCGCGCCGGTGGAATCGACGATCACCTTTTGGTCAATCTCGACGCCGGGGAGCGGAGTTACGCTTGAACCCGTCGCGATCATGATATTCTTCGCGGTGTAGCTTTTACCCGCCACGTCAATGCTGTTTGCCGAAGTAAACGCCGCATGGCCTTTCAGCAAATCGACCTTATTTTTCTTAAACAGAAACTCGATACCGCCGGTCAGTTCGCTAACAGCTTTGGTCTTCTCCGCCTGCATTTGATCGAGATTGAGCGCCACGCCCTTGAAGTCGATCCCGAATTTTGCCAGCGCACCTGAATGCGCCTCATGATACATCTCGGACGCATGCAACATCGCTTTCGACGGAATGCACCCGACGTTCAGGCAAGTCCCGCCGAGCGTCTCGCGGCTTTCGACGCACGCAGTTTTTAACCCCAATTGCGCCGCCCGGATTGCCGCGACATAGCCGCCAGGGCCGGCGCCGATGACGATCAGGTCATAATCTTGCTCTGCCATGTGTCGGCTCCTTAAAGGTCGATGAGGATGCGGGTGGGGTCTTCAATCGCTTCCTTGATTGTCTTTAGTGCAGTCACCGCCTCGCGGCCGTCGATTAAACGGTGGTCGTAGCTCAGGGCCAGATACATCATCGGACGGATCACGATTTCGCCGTTACGCACAACAGGGCGATCCTCGATCCGGTGCAACCCGAGCACTGCGGACTGCGGGGGGTTGATGATCGGCGTGGACATCAGGCCGCCGAATACGCCGCCATTGGAAATGGTGAAGGTGCCGCCCGCCATGTCTTCCATGGTCAGCGTGCCCGCCTTCGCGCGCGCGCCGAAATCACCGATGGTCTTTTCGATATCGGCGAAGGACAATTTGTCGGCATTGCGAACGACAGGCACGACCAGACCAGTGGGCGCACTAACCGCGACCGAGACGTCGAGATAATTGTGGTAGACGATCTCGTCGCCGTCGATCTGCGCATTGACTGCCGGAATGTCATGTACGGCCAGCGCCACCGCTTTGGTGAAAAAGCTCATGAAGCCCAATTTCACGCCGTGCTTCTTCTCGAACAGTTCCTTGTACTTGTCACGCGCAGCAATCACTTCGCTCATGTCACAGTCGTTGAAGGTGGTGAGCAAAGCCGCAGTTTCCTGAGCCGATTTCAGCCGCTTTGCGACGGTCTGGCGCAGACGGGTCATGCGGACGCGTTCTTCCTGACGGCCAGCAACGGCCGGGGCAGCAACTGCAGCGGCGGGCGCAGGCGCAGCAGCAGGCGCGCCTTTGGCCGCGGCAACGACATCTTCCTTGGTCAGGCGACCGTCTTTGCCAGTGCCTTTGATTTTCGACGGATCGATGCCGAGTTCGAGAACCAGACGGCGCACGGCTGGCGATAAAGGCAAGTCGGAATTTTCATTGGATGCAGTGACAGCAGCAGGTGCCGGTGCTGTAGCAACAGGCTGCGGCGCAGCTGCTGCAACGGTTGATGCAGGGGCTGATGCAAGGGCCGCCGCAGGCGCGCCAGTTCCGGCCTCAATGCTTGCAATTACCGCGCCGACATTCACGGTCGCGCCTTCTTCAACGACATAGGCGCCCATCACGCCAGCAACCGGCGAAGGCACTTCGATCGCGACCTTGTCGGTCTCAAGGCTGGCGATGGGCTCGTCGGCGGCCACCGCTTCGCCAGGCTTTTTCAGCCATTGGCCCAAAGTGGCTTCGGTTATGGATTCGCCCAATACGGGGACTTTGACTTCGGTGCTCATATCGTATCAGCCTTTTCTTTGGCGACGGATTTCGGCGCGGACATTATGGCCGAGCGCATCGGCGACCAAGGCCGCCTGTTCGGCCTGATGGCGCTTGGCAAGGCCGGTTGCAGTGGCAGCCGCAGCTTTCCGCCCTGCATATCGTGCGCGCGTCGGCGCGGAATTTGCGGACGCGAGACATTCCTCAATGAACGGATCGACAAACGACCAGCTGCCTGCGTTCTTTGGCTCTTCCTGCGCCCAGACGACCTCTTCGAGGTTCGTCATACGTTTCAGACGGACAACCAAAGGCTCGCCGGGGAATGGATAAAGCTGCTCCAACCGGACAATCGCGGTGCCGGTATCGCCCGCCGCATTACGTGCCTCGATGAGGTCATAAGCGACCTTACCCGAACACAATACCAGCCGTTTCACGTCCGAATCGGCGGGCGCATTCGGGTCCGACAATATCCGCATGAAATGGCTTTCGCCCTGGAAATCTTCGGCCTTCGACACCGCCATCTTGTGCCGCAGAAGCGACTTTGGCGTCATCACTATCAAAGGCTTCCGGAATGGCCGCGCCATTTGACGGCGGAGCAGGTGGAAATAATTTGCGGGTGTAGTGCAGTTGGCAACCTGGATATTGTCTTCAGCGCATAATTGCAGGAAGCGTTCGAGCCGCGCGGATGAGTGCTCCGGCCCTTGTCCTTCATAGCCATGCGGCAACAGCATCACCAAACCGTTGGCACGAAGCCACTTTGCCTCGCCTGCGGCAATGAACTGGTCGATGATGACTTGCGCGCCGTTGACGAAATCACCGAACTGCGCTTCCCAAAGCACCAAAGTCTTCGGTTCAGCCCCGGCAAATCCATATTCGAAACCGAGTACGCCGAATTCGGAAAGCGGGCTGTCGAGAATCTCGAAGCGGCCATGTGGCAACGTCGAAAGTGGGATATATTTCTCTTCGTTGGTTTGATCGACCCAGACGCCGTGGCGCTGGCTGAATGTGCCGCGTCCGGAATCCTGTCCCGATAGCCGAACGCCATAACCTTCGGACAACAGCCCACCAAAAGCCAAAGCCTCGCCGGTCGCCCAGTCGAAATTTTCGCCGCTCTTGAACATTGCTTTCTTGGCGTCGAGAACACGGCCCAATGTTGGGTGGATATTCAAACCCTCGGGCACAGTCGTGAGTGTGCGGCCAAGGCTGTCGAACAGCTTCTTCGACACCCCAGTCTCGACATTGCGCCGTGCAGATTCGGGATCGGCTGGCTTGGAAAGACCCGACCAACGACCGCCGAACCAGTCGGCCTCGTTCGCCTTGTAATCCGCAGCACTGGCAAATTCTTGTTCGAGCGTCGCGGTAAAGCGCATGATGTGCTCGCTCGCCCAATTGGCATCGATCACGCCCTGCTCGGTCAGTCGTTTTGCATAAAGCTCGCCGACGCCGGGATGGGTCTTGATGACCTTGTACATGAGCGGCTGCGTGAAACTGGGTTCGTCGCCTTCATTGTGGCCAAACCGTCGATAGCACCACATGTCGATGACAATGTCGCGGTGGAAGGTCTGGCGGAATTCGATGGCGATCTTGCAGGCGAATGTCACCGCTTCGGGGTCGTCGCCGTTAACGTGGAAGATTGGTGCCTGAACGCCCTTGGCAACATCCGACGGGTAGGGCGAACTACGCGCAAATTGCGGACTGGTGGTAAAGCCGACCTGATTGTTGACGATAAAGTGCAGGCAACCACCGGTATTATAGCCACGGATACCTGAGAAGCCGAGGCACTCCCAGACGATGCCCTGTCCGGCAAAGGCCGCATCGCCGTGGAGCAATACCGGCAATACCTGTTCATGCTTGGCAAGATCGTCGCGTGCGGTCTGGTTGGCGCGGACTTTGCCGAGGACGACGGGGTTCACCGCTTCCAAGTGCGACGGGTTGGGGACCAGGCTCATATGCACCTTGATGCCGTCGAATTCGCGGTCGGTGCTGGTGCCGAGGTGATATTTGACATCGCCCGAACCGCCGACATCGTCGGGGTTGGACGAGCCGCCCGAAAATTCGTGGAAGATGACGCGGTAAGGTTTCGCCATCACATTGGCGAGTACGTTCAAGCGCCCGCGATGCGGCATCCCGTAAACGATTTCGCGTACGCCAAGGCTACCGCCATATTTGATCACCGCCTCAAGGGCAGGAATCATCGATTCGCCGCCGTCCAAGCCAAAGCGCTTCGTACCGACATATTTGCGGCCCAGGAATTTCTCATATTGCTCGGCTTCGATGACCTTGGCGAGAATCGCCTTCTTGCCTTCGGGCGTGAACTGGATCGCGGCGTCCTTGCCTTCCATCCGCTCCTGCAGGAACCGACGTTCTTCGACGTCGCTGATGTGCATATATTCGAGGCCGACCGGCCCGCAATAGTTGGCACGCAGCGTATCGACGAGTTCGCGCACGGTCGTCCATTCGAGCCCGAGCGTGCCACCGACATATACGCGCTTTTCGAGGTCTGCGCCCGAGAAACCATGATATTCGGGCGTCAGGTCAGCCGGAATTTCCTGCTTGGACAATCCCAACGGGTCCAGATTAGCCGCCAGATGCCCGCGCACGCGGTACGTCCGCACGAGCATCATCGCGCGGATGGAATCGCTTGCTGCGGCAACCGCGTCGGCCTCTGCCATCGGCTTGCCCGCAGCTTTCGCCGCAGCCTTGATCTCGACCGCCATCTGCGTCGGGTCGAGCGCACCGGTAAGGTCATCGGTGACGCTGAGCGGCCAGTTCGCACGTTCCCAGCTGGGACCGCGTTCGATTTCGAAATCCTGGTTTTCGATACCCATGATACTGCCTTCCTTGGGGAGGTGGCGGCGGTTTAGCCTTTGAGAACCTCAACTAACGTCTTGCCCAATAACGACGGTGAAGCAGACATCTTTATGCCCGCCGCTTCCATTGCCGCGATCTTGCTTTCTGCGTCACCCTTGCCGCCCGACACGATGGCTCCGGCATGGCCCATGCGGCGTCCGGGAGGGGCCGAGCGTCCGGCGATGAAACCGGCCATCGGCTTTTTGCGGCCCTTCTTGGCTTCGTCGATCAGGAATTGGGCTGCTTCTTCTTCCGCGCTGCCGCCGATTTCGCCGATCATGATGATCGATTGGGTAGCATCGTCGGCAAGGAACAGTTCGAGGCAATCGATGAAGTTGGTGCCGTTGACGGGGTCACCGCCAATGCCGACTGCAGTGGTCTGGCCAAGCCCTTCGGCGGTGGTCTGGAACACGGCTTCGTAAGTCAGCGTGCCCGAGCGTGAAACCACGCCAACCGAACCAGCCGAGAAAATGCTGCCGGGCATGATGCCGATCTTGCATTCATTGGGCGTCAGCACGCCGGGGCAGTTCGGCCCGATCAGCCGTGATTTCGAACCCGACAAGGCGCGCTTGACCTTGACCATGTCGAGCACCGGTATGCCCTCGGTAATGCAGACGATCAGCGGGATTTCAGCGTCGATGGCCTCGAGGATCGAATCGGCGGCAAAGGGCGGCGGCACATAGACGACGCTGGCGTCCGCGCCGGTCGCCTGCTTGGCCTCAAGCACCGTGTCGAACATCGGCAGGCCGATATGCGTGGTCCCGCCCTTGCCCGGCGTAACCCCGCCAACCATCTGCGTGCCATAGCTGAGCGCCTGCTCGGTATGAAAAGTGCCCGTGGCACCGGTCATGCCCTGCGTGATGATCTTGGTGTGTTTGTTGACTAAGATGGACAATATATTTTCCTTCGAGTTCGCCTGTCGCTCATCAAACTAAAGTGAGCGTGTAGTCCCATATTTCCAAAAAGAGAGTGCCCCTACTCCGGCTGGTATTAGCAAGACTGCCGCTCCTATAAACAGCACTAGAGCAGCAGCCCCACCTGCCGAAGGATCATGCGCCTGTCCCTGAATCCAAAAAAATAGAGCGGTAAAGGCTACAATATCGGCAACAATCAACAACGCCAGTATTCGGAGAAAACGCCGTTTGCCGAGCCACGAATGTAGCCCAGCCCAGCCCGCCCAAAGACAGATTACAAGCGCGGCCTGCCAAGTCACGCCAAGCTCGGCTCGATTCCCTTACATGCCACCAGCAGTTCCTTCACCGCATCGACGCTGACCGACAGATTGCCCTTGGCTTCATCATCGAGCGCGATCTCCACGATTTTCTCAACGCCGCCTGCACCGATTACCACCGGCACGCCGACGTAGAGATTGTCGACACCATATTGGCCGGTGAGATGGACAGCGGCGGGCAGGACACGTTTCTGGTCGTAGAGATAGGCTTCGGCCATCGCGATGCCGCTCGTCGCTGGCGCGTAATAGGCCGAGCCGGTCTTGAGCAGAGCGACAATCTCGCCGCCGCCGCTGCGCGTGCGCTGGACGATGGCGTCGATTCGTTCCTGAGTCGACATTCCCAATGCGATCAGGTCGGGAACCGGGATGCCCGAAACGGTCGAATAAGCGATGACCGGAACCATCGTGTCGCCGTGGCCGCCCAATACAAAGGACGTGACATCTTTGACCGAGACGTTGAATTCGTCGGCGAGGAAGTGGCTGAAGCGGCTCGAATCGAGAACGCCTGCCATGCCGACGACCATATGGTGCGGCAGGCCGGAGAATTCGCGCAACGCCCAGACCATCGCGTCCAGCGGGTTGGTGATACAGATGACGAACGCGTCAGGCGCATTGGCCTTGATGCCTTCGCCGACCGCCTTCATGACCTTCAGGTTGATGCCGAGCAGATCGTCGCGGCTCATCCCCGGCTTGCGCGCGACACCGGCGGTGACGATGATGACGTCCGCGCCAGCGATATCGGCATAATCATTGGTGCCGGTGATCTTCGCGTCGAAGCCTTCGACCGGGCCGCATTGCGACAGGTCGAGCGCCTTGCCCTGCGGAACGCCTTCGACGACGTCGAACAGCACAATGTCGCCAAGGCCTTTCAATGCTGCGAGGTGGGC
>JANLSY010000343.1:0-3672 GCA_031362665.1 Sphingomonadales bacterium | reverse complement strand
CGTTTCGGGGCTCGACGGCTTTCGGTGCGCGACGCCTCTCGGCATGATGCGGATGCTCGACCACTACGAGGTCGCTTGTCGGGGCAAACAGGCGCTGGTGATTGGCCGGAGCGTCATTCTTGGCAAACCCGCCGCTCTGATGCTCCTGGAGCGCGATGCGACGGTCACGATCGCCCACAGCCGCACAACGAACTTGCCCGAACTTTGCGGCGCCGCCGGTATTCTGGCTGGCCCTGTTCTTCGTCGCGCCGATGGCGATTGTCTGGTTGTATAGTTTTGGCCAGAATTCCGGCCCAGCGGACATCGACATTTCGGGTACGCTGAATAATTACAAGCGCGCGACCGAGTGGCTATATCTCTCGATATTCCTGAAAAGCCTCGCGGTCGCGGCACTTACTACGTTCATTTGCCTCATCATCGGCTTTCCCGTTGCAATGGCGATTACCTTTGCCGCGCCGAAGTGGCGGCCTTGGTTGCTGCTTGGCATAATGCTACCCTTCTGGACCAACCTCTTGATCCGCACTTATGCGCTGATGGCGCTGATGGGTACTAACGGCTACATGAACAAGGGCCTTGGCGGACTTTGGGAAGGTGCGAGTTGGCTGCGGACGTTGGTCGGGATGCAACCGCTTGAGGCTTGGACGCCCGTGCAGTTGCTCTACAATAATTTTGCGGTGGTGCTTGGGCTGGTTTATGTCCATCTGCCCTTCATGGTGCTGCCGCTCTATTCGGCGCTCGACAGGCTGGACAAGAGCCTTATTGAAGCCAGCCTCGATTTGGGGGCGGGGCATTTCAAGACCTTCATGAAGGTCGTCGTTCCGCTCGCCGCACCGGGCATCGTTGCTGGCGTCATGATTACCCTCATCCCCGCGCTCGGGGCGTATCTGACCCCCGACCTAATGGGCGGCACCGACAGCCAGATGATCGCCAACGTCATCGAACGCCAGTTCAAGCGCGCCAACGACTGGCCTTTCGGCGCGGCGCTCTCGTTCCTGTTGATTTACGCGATGTTCATCCTCATCGCGCTGCAATCGATGCGGGCAAATAAAGTGAAGGAGGTGCGCTGATGTTCAACCGCACCGCTATCGCTCCGCTAGAATATACCCGCAAATTATGGATGCGCAGCTGGGTCGGGCTGACGATGCTGTTCCTCTACGCGCCGCTGCTCGTGCTGATGATTTTCAGCTTCAACGACAGCAAACGCAATGTCGTGTGGAAGGGTTTCACGCTCAAATATTACGAGAAAGCGCTAAATAACGATAGTCTGGTCGAGGCGATGGTCAATTCGCTGACGATCGCGTTTTTGGCGACGATAGTCAGCCTCATCATCGGCGCATTGGCGGCGGTGATGCTGTGGCGCTTTCGATTCCCGTTCAAGGGGCTGGTCGAGGGCACGATGTCGCTGCCTATCATCGTTCCTGAAATCTGCCTTGGTGTCGCCTTCCTGATCTTTTTTGCGAAGGTAAATTGGCCGACAGACTTGCCGTGGCCGCTCAATCTTTCCGCAATCACCATCGCGCACATCACTTTCTGCTTCCCCTTCGTCGCAATGGTCGTCCGCGCGCGTCTGGCGAGTTTCAACAAAGAGGAAGAAGAAGCGGCGAAGGACCTAGGCGCGACCGAGTGGCAGGCGTTCCGCGATGTCCTGTTGCCCCACATCAAGCCGGGCTTGGTCGCGGGCGCGTTGCTGGCATTCACGCTTAGCCTTGACGACTTCGTCATCACTTTCTTCACCAGCGGGCCGGACACGATCACCTTCCCTGTAAAGGTCTATTCGATGGTCCGCTTTTCGGTCACGCCCGAGGTCAATGCGGCCTCGACAATCCTTATCCTCCTGACCGTCATCCTCACCTTCATCGCACTGAAATTGCAGGGCGTGAAGGGTATTGCAGAAACCCACTAATGACAGAAACCAAGCAACCCATAATCCAGATTCGCAACGTCTCCAAGCGCTTCGGCAAGGTAACAGCGGTCGATAATGTCAGTCTCGATATATTGGCAGGCGAGTTTTTCGTCCTGCTCGGTCCATCGGGTTGCGGCAAGACCACATTGCTGCGGATGATCGCTGGCTTCGAAATGCCAACCGAAGGCCAGATTATCATCGACGGGCAGGACATGAGCATGGTCCCGCCCAATAAGCGGCCTGTGAATATGGTGTTCCAGAGCTACGCCGTGTTCCCCCACATGAATGTCACTGACAATGTCGGCTATGGTCTGCGGATTGCGGGGGTAGCCAAAAGCGAAACCCGCGACCGTGTCGCCGAGGCGCTCGAGTTGGTGAAACTCGGCGGGTTCGAGGACCGGATGCCGGACCAGATGTCAGGCGGCCAGAGGCAGCGTGTGGCGCTGGCGCGAAGCCTTGTGATGCGACCCAAGGTATTGCTGCTCGACGAGCCGTTGTCGGCGCTTGACGCAAAACTGCGCGCGCAGATGCAGTTCGAACTGTCCGATTTGCAGGATAAGGTCGGGATTACGTTCGTTACCGTCACCCACGATCAGGATGAAGCGCTGTCTATGGCGAGCCGTGTGGCGGTGATCAACAAGGGCGAGGTTGCACAACTGGCCCCTCCATCGGACCTCTACGAATATCCCGCAAACCGCTTTGTTGCGGATTTCGTTGGGTCAGTGAACATATTCGAAGGCAAGCTCACCTTGGACGAACCCGACAAGGCCGCGGTCGATTGCCCCGGTCTCGGCAAAGTCTATCTCAACCACGGTGTCACCGGTCCGCACGGTGCCGATGTATGGGTCGCGCTTAGGCCAGAGAAAATCTACCTCCACGTCCCCGGCGAGGGAAAAGCCATCCGTGCCGCGGCACAGGATGCACCCGAAGACCACAATCTCGCCCGGGGCACCATTAAGGGCATGAGCTATCTAGGCGACATCACACTCTACCAAATCCAGCTGGACGGTGGCCAGATGATCCGCGTTTCGCGCCCCAACCTGTCACGTCACGATCAGGAAGATTTCACCTGGGACGACAAGGTCAGCATGCACTGGAGGGCCGATAGCCCGGTGGTATTGCTCAGCTAGGTATCAGTCTTGTGCGACTGGTGCCGGTCGTAGATCGAGCAAGCTGACAATGATGTTGCTTTCAGGCTCTGGCACAGCTTGGGGGTCAGTCGGCTTTGGCATGCAGAAGCGATAGGTCGCGCCGATCTGCATCATCTTCAGACCTTCGGCAAAAATGAGGGTGGCCTGACTGAGCGGAATTTTTTCCCACTCGCGCTTGTCCTGCACCACGCCAGTTTTGGCATCAAAAACCGTGAAGTCGACAAGCGCCATGTCACTGTCGGCGGGCAAACGCCCCGTTCCGGACTTGATCGTCGAATAACCAAGACCCGATGGCGTGGCCTGCGCGCAGGCACGATCCGCTTCGGCGATTATTGGCTTGGGCGGCGGCGTCTTGAAAGAGAGCAACTCGACTTCGAACACCAGGTCCGCATTGGCGGGAATTGGACCGGTGCCGGCTTCGCCATAGCCGAGCTTGGACGGAATACAGAGGCGATAGCTGCCGCCCGGCTGCATCAGCTGCAGGCCTTGGGCAAAGCCGGAGATGACCCCGCCTACCTTGAATTCGGCGCCCTGGCCCGAATCGAACTCGCTTCCGTCCGATGTCAGCATGCCTTTGTAGTTTACCTTTACCTTCGCATCCGCGCCGGGTTTGTCGCC
>JANLSY010000295.1:0-4505 GCA_031362665.1 Sphingomonadales bacterium | reverse complement strand
CGCCGGCATCGCAAGGATTTTTGGCATTTTCCGCGACCGAGGAGCCGGAAACCTCACAGTTCGAAGGTTTGCCATTTTCGTCGACGATGAAACTCAGATTAACCTGACCGGGCTTGGGAACTGGAACATTCCATGCGACATTCTGACCTTTCGAAGGAATTTGCCAACGTACTCTGTTAGCGTAACGCCCGGGCTGCAACTTTCCTTTGGCATTCCGGGCAGGCGTAAAACGGGCGCGTTGGCTGATGAGAGAACAAGCTGCGTCATTGAGATCCGGCGATCCGCTGGAAGATATAACTTCGCATGACTTTACGCGGCCATCGGTTCCGACAGTCAACGCAAATCCGACGAGGCCCTCGCGATTTTCCCTCAACGCAAGCGATGGATAGTCATTGGTTGTGACCCAAAGCCCCGGATTTCCTGTCGGGACCGGGTTGCTACCTTGACCTGGTGGCACGAAAATCACAGGATTGTCGAGCCGCTCGAAATAAGCGGCAGTCGTCGGCACCGTGTGCCTGTTACCGGTCATTGCCGCCGCCAATGCAACATAGTATGCGATCATAAACTACCCCATATAGCCAGATTTTATCCCGCTTATTTCGAAAGTTATCCATTGTCGAACAAATCCCCACTCGCCTTACCGTTTCCCGATATGCCCGACATCGCAGGCGCAACGCCCCGCATCGCGCGGGCGGGATACAAGGGTTGGGGGCGGTGCGACCTTACTTTTGCTGAGTTGGATGAAGGCACGACCGTCGCGGGCGTGACAACGCGTAATGTGTGTTGCTCCACTGAAGTTGAAATGTGCCGGGAGAATGTGAAAGGCGGCAAGGCCCGTGCTCTGGTGGTCAACGCTGGCAACAGTAACGCCTTTACCGGCTATCGCGGGCGTGAAGCCGTGGAGGCGATTGTCTCTCGGGTTGCAGCGCATCTGGACTGTGCGCCGAATGAGGTATTCGTGTCCTCGACAGGCGTCATCGGCGTACCGCTGCCCAAGGATAAGGCCGAGGCAGGTCTAAAGACTGTATTCGACTCCGCACCGTGCAGTTGGGAGGACGCAACCAATACCATCGGCACCACCGATACCTTCGCCAAGGGCGCAACCGCGAGCGCGATTGTCGACGGCTGCAAAGTGCAACTGGTGGGCATCATCAAAGGGTCAGGGATGATCGCGCCGGATATGGCGACCATGCTTGGATATATTTTTACCGACGCAACAGTCGATGCGGTGTTCTTGCAGGAGTTGTTGTCAGCATCGAACCGGATCAGCTTCAGTTGTATCACAGTCGATAGTGACACCTCGACCAGCGACACCGTGCTGGTATTTGCCACCGGCAAGGCAGCCAATGCGCCGCTACGCTCGTTCGAAGATGCAGGTGCAGACGCGTTCGCTTCAGCACTAAACGATATCTGCCGTCAGCTTGCCCATCTCGTCGTACGCGATGGCGAAGGCGCGCAGAAATTCATCGAGATCACCGTAACCGGGGCAGTTAGTGACGACAGCGCGCGCCGGGTTGGGCTCGCGATCGCCAATTCACCGCTGGTCAAAACCGCTATCGCCGGAGAGGACGCCAATTGGGGCCGCGTTGTGATGGCGGTGGGCAAGGCCGGCGAGCCCGCCGACCGCGACCGACTATCAATCCGCTTTGGCGCAACGCAGGTGGCTCAAGATGGCCTGCCGGTCGATGGTTTTGATGAAAGACCGGTTACGGCACATCTCAAGGGCCAAGAAATCGAAATCGGAGTCGATTTAGGTATGGGCACCGGCCGCGCAACTGTCTGGACCTGTGACCTCACCCACGGTTATATCAGCATCAACGCCGATTATCGCAGTTAAAGCGCAGCCTCAAGCCAGCTCTTCAATTGTGCTTTCGGTGCTGCACCGACTTTGGTGTCGGCAATCTCGCCATTTTTGAACAGGATCATCGTCGGAATACCGCGCACACCGTATTTGGCGGGGGTGTCAGGATGATCGTCGATGTTGAGCTTGACGATTTGAACCTGTTCGCCCAGTTCTTCACTGATTTCCTCAAGGCTCGGCCCGATCATTTTGCACGGCCCACACCATTCGGCCCAGAAATCGACGAGTACTGGCTTGTCGGACTTAAGAACCTGAGCGTCGAAATCGCTGTCGCTGACGGAAGTAGTAGCCATTATAATCTCCTTTGTTGACCGGCAATGTATGCCCCTGTTCGACGCAAAACAAGCGGAGGTGACAATAGATTTCCTTGGAGGCTCAAGAGGCCGGTTTGTAAGCCGCCAATATGGTGTCGGACAATGTTATAAGAAGCGGCGCGTGAGTGAACAACAACGATGCCTCGATTTTTCTGCCCGGAAATATTGTTTCCAGCGCCGCAGCATAATG
Organism: Sphingomonadales bacterium; assembly: GCA_031362665.1. Classification (GTDB taxonomy): domain Bacteria; phylum Pseudomonadota; class Alphaproteobacteria; order Sphingomonadales; family Sphingomonadaceae; genus Sphingorhabdus_B. The sequence goes on along the minus strand of JANLSY010000295.1, from coordinate 2,140 downwards.
CGCCATTTGTCTCAGATAGGCGGTGACGACGCCGCTTTCATCGTCAGGAACCGACCGACTGGTTTTGAAATCGACGAAACGGACAAGACCGGGTTCGACAACCAAACGGTCGACCCGGCCAGTAATGACGGTATCGCCGACCACCGCCGCAAGCGGAACCTCGGCACGGGCAGCGGAGCTAAAAAATGCGCGCCATTCGGGATTAGAGATCACGGCGGTTGCCGCGGTTAAAAGCTGCTCCTTGTCGATCGCCGCATCGCGCACGGTAACTTCGAGCCATCGCTGGGCCGCTGATAGCGAATTCGAATCGGTTACGCGCTCGAACAAAGCGTGCAGCAGTTTCCCCCGCTCGGCGGCGGCACGCATCACCAGCGACGCCGGCGCATCGCCGTAATCGTCATCCTCAATCCGCGACGGCACCAGCGGCCTGGGCGGACGCGATTCTTGTGGTGCCTGAGCGAACAACCATGCGGGAAGCTCGGTTACCATCGGCGACCTATCAGCCATCGGTTTCGCGTCTGCCTTCGGCTGGCCCGAAACGCCTTCGCTTCCGATATGCCGCATCACCTGCCCCCAATGGGCATCGCGTTCCCAAGTGCATCCAAGCGCCATCATCCCTCGCTCCAATGCCATATACCAGCTCTCGGCAGGTGCTACGCCCTTGCGGCTGACGCCAAGCGAGCCGCCCATGATCAACCGCTCCTCGGCGCGGGTCATCGCTACATAGAGCAGCCGACGATGCTCCTGAAGCTCACGCTCCTTTTGCATCTCAACAATCTCCGCCAGTCGTCCCGACTGTTCGGAACTGCGGATGGGCAGCAATGGCGTGCGCTTGCCCTCATCCATCAAAAGCTCGGATGACCGGTCAGGTTTCTTGCCCGGGTCCGAAGTGATGTCAGCGAGTATCACCACCGGTGCCTGCAAGCCTTTGGCCCCATGCACAGTCATCACCCGCACCTCGTTCGCTTTGCCCACACCCTCGCGCTTGATCTCAATATCGCCACGGTCGAACCAGCCAAGAAAGCTCTGCAACCCTCCGCCCTGCTGTTGCTGGAACTGCAACGCGGTGTTGAGCATTTCCTCGATCGGCACCAATGCCTCTGTTCCCAGCCGGGAAACGAACTTGCGGCGCGCGCCGATTGGGCCGGACAAAATGTCTTCGAGGAAATCGTAAACAGTGATGTAGTCAGCTGCATCGAGCACAGCGCGCAACGGCGCGATATCGTCGGCGATTGCGTCTTGTTCACGCAGATGCTGCCACAGGCTAACCTGGCGGTTGCCGCGATAGCCATGCACGAGCAACTGCTCCTGCGACCACCCAATGATCGGTGAGACGAGAATGCACGCAAGGCTGAGATCGTCCTGCGGTTGCAAAACGAACCGGATAACCGCCAGCAAGTCCTGCACCACTAAAGGCTGCGCCAACCGTAGCCGGTCGATGCCGGCCACTGGAACGCCGCGCTCGTGCAACTGCGCCACCAGCAACGAAGCCAGTTCGCCCCTGCTACGCAGCAGGAACATGATATCACCCGGCTCGAGATACCGATCTTGCGAGGCGAGCCATGGCCGTTCATCGATCAACGCCTTTGCGTGATCGGCCAGCCTTGCTGCAAGCAAGCGTTTCTCGTCGCTGATCCAGCTTTCCTCATCGTCAAAATTGTCGTTGGCGGCACCTTGGTCAGAGTTTGCACTGGCAGCGACAGGCAATAAGAGTTCCACCATGCCGACTTCCGGCTTGACGCTGTAATGATCCTCAATCGCTTCGCCGATACCGAAACTCTCTGGGCCTGTCGTTTCAATGACCGCGTTAACGAAATCGAGCACAGGTGCAGTCGAACGGAAACTTTGCGATAATGCCAACCGCTCGAGCGTCTTACCCGAAGCCTTAATCTTTGCTTCGAACCGATCTCCTGCTTCGAGGTAGCGTTCGGGCGCCGTGCCCTGAAATCCATAAATCGCCTGCTTGAAGTCACCCACCGAAAAAATCGTGCGTACGCGCTCCGGCTTGGAGCCAAGTCCGCTGAAAAAATCATCACTCAACGCATCGATAATGTCCCACTGTGCCTTGTTGGTATCCTGCGCCTCGTCGACCAATATATGGTCTACCTGCCGGTCGAGTTTATATCGCACCCAGTCCGCC
>JANLSY010000301.1:0-1645 GCA_031362665.1 Sphingomonadales bacterium | reverse complement strand
TGCGACGAATATCGACGGTCCACAGGTCGGCTGGCGGAATTCCATCGCGGATCCAGTCGGCCATTACCTTGCCGACGCCGCCCGCCGATTGCAGGCCGATCGAGTTTAACCCCGCCGCAACGAAACAGCCGCGCAATTCCGCACTCTCGCCCAGATGGTACCGAACATCAGGGGTGAAGCTTTCCGGGCCGCAGAAGAATTTCTGGATACCGGCCTTTTCCAGCGCAGGCACGCGGCGCATCGCGTCCATCAACAACGGCTCGAAATGTTCAAAGCTCCCGGCGATTTCATCGAAGCAAAAGTCCTCTGAAATCCCGTCCATGCCCCAAGGCCGGGCATTGGGCTCAAACGCGCCTACGAGCAGCTTTCCCGCGTCATATTTGTAATAGCCGCAATAATCATAGTCGCGCAGCACGGGCAGCGTATTGTCAATGCCCTCAACCCCTTCAAACAACACGTAGTAATGCTCGCACGCATGCAAAGGCGCCGCCACACCAACGCTCGCGGCGAGATCGCGCGTCCACATGCCGCCGCAGATGACGACATAGTCGGCATCGATGGAGCCTTCGTCGGTATCGACTCCGGTAACCCGCTCACCATCGTGGCGGATTTTCGTGACTTTGGTGTTTTCAAAAATCTTTGCCCCGCCGGTGCGTGCGCCCTTGGCCAGCGCCTGTGTGATATCGACCGCATTGGCATAGCCGTCGCTGGGGATATGGATGCCGCCGACCACATCATCGACATTGACGATGTTTGCCAGTGCCTTGATCTCTTCGGGTGTGACGACATGGACGGGGAGGTCGAATACTTTCGCCATCGATGCGCTTCGTTTCAGCTCCTCGAACCGCTCCTGATTGGTTGCCATCGAGATCGAGCCACATTGCCGATATCCGGTCGCCTGCCCCGTTTCCGCCTCAAGCCCGCGATATAGTTCGCCGGTATATTTGGCCAGCTTTGTCATGTTGATGCTGGGACGGAGTTGCCCAACCAATCCTGCCGCATGCCATGTCGTGCCGCTGGTTAGCTGCTTGCGTTCAAGCAACACAACATCGTCCCAGCCAATCTTGGTCAGATGATAGGCAATCGAACAGCCGATGACGCCACCGCCGACAATTACAACTTTCGCCTTTTTGGGGAGTTCCGCCACGGCCTAAACCTTCATCTTCGCATTGTCGGGATCATAGGCGGGGTTTTCCAACAACGTACCCACACGCCGCTCGCCTTGCAGCATGATGTCGAATGTCGAACCCGGTGCGGCATTCTCGATTGGCACACAGGCGAAGAACAGACTTTTGCCCACTCGGTGGCCATAGCCGCCAGAGGTAGTTAGGCCGATACAAGTGTCGCCGATCAGGCAAGGTTCCGCCCCGCGCACATCGACATTTATGGCATCGACTTCGCCGTAAACGATGCGAAAGCGATCCGGTGCGTCGAACGTTGCCTGCTTGCCGACGAAATCCTCTTTCTTGAAGTTGATAAAGCGCGGCATATCCGCCTCGATCATCGTCAACTCGTTGGTGAGCTCCGATCCCCAGGCTTTATATCCTTTTTCCACCCGCATAGTATTTGCCGCATAAAGACCGTAATTAACGATACCGAATTCCCGACCTGCTTCCCAAACAGCCTCATAAAGTGCCGCAAGATC
>JANLSY010000298.1:0-9986 GCA_031362665.1 Sphingomonadales bacterium | reverse complement strand
GAAAGCACCTTTTTGGCCGCCGAGAATTTTGCCCGCCGCAAGCGTTTGGGGCCGTTTGCAAGCGACGCCGCGCCGCCCGAAAAACGGCAAAAGCAATTGCACGCCTTCCTGCGCGCCGGGCATGGCTTCGAAGTCGCCAAGCGTTTCATAAATGCGGAACCGGGGGAGGCAGTAGAGGAAGATTGAGTGCCGTGGACGCGCCAAATGGTGCCTACCTTGCGTTGCCGGAACTCGACGTTCCAAAACGGCTTTGCTATCAACTGTTAAATATCGACGCCAATCAATGGCGCAACGAACAAAAACGGGCCGCAACATTTTGCTCTTTTGGGAGAGAGAATATGGCTGCGCCTGAACTAGATATGGATAAATTACACGCGTTCGTCGGCAAGATGCTCGGAGACCTGGGCGGGGCGTTCAGCGTGCCGACGGTTCGGATTGGCATAAGGCTTGGGTTGTTCGACGCGCTGGCGCAAGGCGCCGCAACGGCGGAACAGCTTGCGACCAAGACGGGTCTTGCCGAACGCTATGTGCGCGAGTGGGTGATGGCGCAGGCCTGTAGCGGTTATCTAGACATTGACGCTGAAACCGACTCGTTCAGCCTGTCTCCAGAGGCGGCAATGGTGTTCTCGGTGAAGGACAGCCCTGTCTATCTGGCGGGTGCGTTCGATCTGGTTGCAGCGATGATCGAGTCCGAATCCAAGGTTGAGGCCGCCTTCCGTAGCGGCGAAGGCGTCGGATGGGGCGAAAGCGGCGGCTGCCTGTTCTGCGCGGTGGGCGCGTTTTTCCGGCCGGGCTATGTCAACAACATTGTCCAATCGTGGATACCAGCGCTTGATGGCATCGAAGCCAGACTCGCCACCGGCGGGCGCGTCGCCGACATCGGCTGCGGCGTTGGCTTTTCGACCTTGCTGATGGCAAAGGCTTTCCCGCAATCCGAATTTGTCGGTTATGATTTTCACGCGCCGTCAATCGAAGACGCGCGCAAGCACGCCGCCGAACATGGCCTTTCGGACCGAGTCCGCTTCGAAGTCGCGCGCGCCAAGGACATTAGCGACGGAGAGTTCGACCTAATTACGGCCTTCGACTGCCTGCACGATATGGGCGACCCTGAAGGTTGCGCGCGGCACTTGCATGGATGTTTGAAAGCGGACGGCAGCTGGCTAATCTGCGAACCCATCGCGGCCGATAAACCAAGCGACAATGTCGGCAGCCCGGTCAGCCGCCTCTATTACAACGCCTCGACGATGATCTGCGTTCCTACCTCGCTCGACCAAGAAATCGGCGCGGCGCTGGGCGCACAGGCAGGAGAAGCAAAACTGACCAAGGTGCTTAAGTCGGCAGGTTTCGGCCAAGTAAGGCGCGCAACTGAAGGGCCTTTCAATATGATATTGGAGGCGCGGCGGTAGAGCGCAAAAACCCGGTTCCGGAACCAAAGCTTCAGCCGGCCGTTAGCAATCGGCTTGGTTATTCAGGAGCAGCAAAATGAAAATTCTCATGGTCCTCACGTCGCATGGCCAACTCGGTGATACTGGCAAAAAGACTGGATTCTGGCTGGAGGAATTCGCCGCCCCTTATTATGTTTTCCGCGATGCGGGAGCAGAAATCACCTTGGCATCGCCCAAGGGCGGCCAACCTCCGCTTGACCCGAAAAGCGACGAGGCCGATGCGCAAACGCCCGCGACCGAACGGTTCAAGAAGGACACAGAAGCGCAGGCCGCGTTAGCGAGCACCCACAAGCTCGCCGATATCGATGTTGGTTCCTACGATGCTGTCTTTTATCCCGGAGGCCATGGGCCGTTGTGGGACCTTGCCGAGGACCTACACTCGATCAAAATCATCGAAAAAGCCATTGAAGCCGGAAAACCGGTTGCGGCCGTCTGCCATGCACCGGGCGTGTTGAAAAACGTCAAAGGCAATGATGGCAAATCGTTGGTAAACGGTAAGAAAGTGACCGGCTTCACCAACAGCGAGGAAGATGCAGTTGGGCTGACCAACATTGTGCCGTTTCTGGTCGAGGACATGCTGAAAGCCAACGGCGGCATTTATTCCAAGGGCGCGGACTGGAGCGAATTCGTGCTGGAGGACGGCTTGCTGATTACCGGGCAAAATCCTGCGTCATCGAAAAAGGCCGCGCAGATGTTGCTTGAACAATTGGCATTGCATCCTGCTTAGTCGTAAACCCGATCTGCCGTCGCCACCGCTTCGGATGCACGCAGTGCGGAAATAATACGCATAAGGTGCGGCAGGTCGTGGACCTCAAGATCGACTTCGAAAGTGTGGAACTCCACATCGCGCGCGGTCATGCGCAGGTTGATGATGTTGGCTTTATGATAGCCAAATATCCCAGCGATTTCGCCCAGCGTGCCGGGTCGGTTGTGGATGATGACGCGCAACCGCGCCGACGCGCCCTCGCTACCCTGCCCCCAGCTTAGATCGACCCAGTCTGCATCGACACCGCTGGCCAAGCGATCGCATTCGATAGTGTGGACCTCGACCGGTTGCCCTGGCAGACGCAATCCAACGATGCGGTCGCCGGGAATCGGGTGGCAGCAATCGCCGAGATGATATCCCACACCGGGGGTCAAGCCGCGGATCGAGATTGCGCGTTCTTGGCTGGGAAAATCGCCTTCGACGCCATTAGCGTCAAAGCCAGGCACGAGAGCCTCCATCAACGCGCGGTCGGTAATCTTGCCCGCGCCTATACGGTGCATCAGTTCCTCGTCATCCTCGAGTTTTAGTCGCTTAACCGCCGCGTCGAGTGCCTTCTTGCCGATCTTGCCCGGCATCCGGCCCGCGATATCCTCGTACAGCTTTCGACCAATAGCGACCAGTTCATCGCGTTCCCTGTGGCGCACATGGCGCCGGATTGCGGCGCGCGCCTTGCCAGTAGTCACGAAGTTCAGCCAGGTCGGCTGTGGCTCCTGCGCCTTTGACTTGAGAATTTCGACCATATCGCCATTGTTGAGCTGCGTTCGTAAAGGCACGTGGCGGCCATTGACCTTCCCTCCCACGGTCTTGTCGCCAAGGTCGGTATGGACAGCATAAGCGAAGTCGACGACGGTCGAACCCTTGGGCAGCTGGTGCAGCGCCCCCTTGGGGGTAAAGGCGAATATGCGGTCCTGATACATCGCCATCCGCGTATTTTCGAGGACGTCTTCGGCATCATGGCTGGTTTCGAGGATTTCGATAAGGTCGCGCAGCCACCCCGCTTGCCCGTCGGGCGTGTCGGATTGCTTATACGCCCAATGGGCGGCGAAGCCATATTCTGACGAGCGGTGCATGTCGGCACTTCTTATTTGCACCTCAACCCGCATATTCTTCGCGAACATAATCGTCGTGTGTATCGATTTATAGCCGTTGCGCTTGGGCGTCGAGATAAAATCCTTGAACCGCCCGGGCACCATCTGCCAGCGACGGTGCAGCACGCCCAGCGCGCGGTAACAATCCTCCTCGGTCTCGGTAATCACGCGAAAGGCGTTGATATCGGTCAGTTGCTCGAAGGCAACGTGGCGTTCCTGCATCTTCTTCCAGATCGAATAGGGATGCTTTTCGCGGCCCGATATTTTGACCTTCAGCCCGGCCTGCTCCATCTCCCACCCGATCGTCTGGTTGATCTGCTCGATCTCGACGTCTGCTTTTTCGCGAATTTGCTTCAGACGGCCGGTGATCGTCGCATATGCTTCGGGCTCAAGCTGCTGGAAGGCAAGCATCTGCATCTCCCGCATATATTCATACATGCCGATCCGCTCGGCGAGCGGCGCGAAGATATCCATCGTCTCCTTGGCTATGCGGCGGCGCTTTTCGGGGCTTTTGATGAAGTGCAGCGTCCGCATATTGTGCAGCCGGTCAGCGAGCTTGACCAGCAGCACGCGGATATCATCCGAAATCGCGAGCAGGAATTTACGCAGGTTTTCCGCTGCGCGCTCATCCTCGGTCTGCGCCTCGATTTTTGATAGCTTGGTGACCCCGTCCACCAGCCGTGCGACTTCCGGTCCAAAACGCGCCTCGACGTCTTCGATAGACGTCAGCGTATCCTCCACCGTGTCGTGGAGCAGCGCGGTAATGATCGTGTCTTCATCCATTTTGAGGTCGGTCATCAAACCCGCGACCTCAACCGGATGGCTGAAATAAGGGTCGCCCGAAGCCCGTTTCTGCGCGCCGTGCATCTGGACAGTGTAGACATAGGCGCGGTTCAGCCGGTCCTCATCGACATCAGGGTCGTAAGCGCGCACCCGCTCAACCAGTTCATATTGCCGCATCATAGCGGCCTAGGTTGGGTCATTTACGCTGCGATGCAACAGGAAAATGGGTTTGGGTGGCTTAAGATCATTGTGGCGACCATAAATTAAGCTTGATTATCGCAATCAATCAGATCGCCGGGTCGACACTCAAGCACTTTGCAAAGTCTATCCAGCGTTGCAAAGCGAATGCCGCGTACTTTTCCCGAACGGAACAGGGAAAGCTGCGTTTCGCTAAGCCCGATTTCCTGCGCCAGTTGCTTGCCGGTCATTCCACGCTTCGCCAATACAGCGTCCAGTGTGATTATTATCGCCATCAGAAAAACTCTTCGAGTTCTGCACGGATATCAGCCGCCTGCGCAAATAGACGCGCCAAGATCGTTATCATCAGACCCACTATGCCTATTGCTATGGCAGCCGGGTCAAAATTCGCAATACTTCCGGTCCCTCCTGCCAGTACTATACGGTAGAGTATCGGCACACCGAACACGGTCATGAACGCGCCGGCTGACAACGCAAATCCAATCCATTTTAGTAAGAACGGGACCACATCATTGAACAAGGCTCCCTTTGCCAGTGCGCCAAAAGCCCGGCGCATCATCCAAATCGCCATGAGATAGAATAATACCGGTAATCGGAGAATTATGCTGGATTTGGCCGCGGCAAAAGGGTTTTCAGCATTTGGCAGCATCACCGCTTCTACGCATATGGCCAGCGCCAAAAGAGCAAAGATTAGGGTCGATAACAGCTCCAGCAAACGGCTGCGACGCTGAATTTCATTCATCGGCTCGGGCATAAAATTTAACCTTGACTTAAATTTTTTCGAATTACATAATTTAATTAATAGTTAAATTATGCCGAAGGTTCAAGCAAGATGATTGCCATAGAAACAAAAAACCTGACAAAAGAATATGCCGCCCAAACGGTAGTTAATAATGTCGCTCTTCTGGTTCCCGAAGGCTGCGTATACGGCTTTGTAGGACCGAATGGCGCAGGCAAAACGACTGTGATGCGAATGTTGCTTGGCCTGATCCGTCCTGATTGCGGGTGGGTCAAATTATTCGGCCTTGATCTTGCGCCCCAGCGGCTTTCGGCGCTCGCTAATGTGGGGGCTGTCATCGAAAGCCCGGCGCTATATGGTCATTTGACCGGTCGTGCCAATCTCGACCTGACCCGCATTTTGCTTCACCTTCCGCCTACTGAACCCGACCGTGTGTTGGAACTTGTAGACTTGGGTGCAGCGGCGGATCAAAAAGTTGCGACTTACTCGCTCGGTATGAAACAACGACTGGCGATCGCGCGAACATTGCTTGGGTCGCCTCGCTTGCTACTGTTGGATGAGCCAACCAATGGCCTTGATCCGGATGGGATTATTGCCATGCGGACGTTTATCCGCGATCTGCCTGACCGGATCGGCGGCACTGTCTTTGTATCGAGCCACTTGCTGGCCGAGGTTCAGCAAGTGGCTGATTATGTCGGCCTCATGCAAAAGGGCCAATTAATGTTGCAGGACCGGGTTACTACCTTGATTGGCGGTAATTCGAGTTACCAGATTGAGATGGATGAGGCTGCGCGGGGTGTCAAACTCCTAAAATCTGCTGGTTTCGACGCAGAACATATATTGGGTTCAGTATTGTTGTTTAGCTCACGCGATAGCGATAGCCGTTACCAAGCGGCCCGGGCAAACCGGCTTTTGGTAGAAGCGGGATTTGAAGTGTCAGCATTGACGCCGCAGCCGACCTCATTGGAAGACATATACCGCGCCGCCCTCAACGAACAGCCCGATACCGACAGGATCGCAGCATGATATCGCTCGTTTGCACAGAAATTCGAAAACTCAACGGATCGCTGGCATTATTGCTTGCAGTTGTGGCACCCGCCTTTCCCGCTTTGTTGGTCATGCTATCGGTCGCAACTTCGGGCCGGTCGTCCGCGTGGTCGTCGATCTTCAATAGTTTCATGCTCCCGATCTGGGCGCTTTTCCTAATGCCCATGATTGTTGCAGCCTTCACTACGCTTATGGCACAAATCGAATATCAAGCGCGCGGTTGGGATCATCTGCTCGCCCTTCCAATCCGAAAGTGGCAAGTAATGGCAGCAAAAGCTCTTGTCGTATTGCTCGCCTTGGCTGCCATGACAATGCTCGCCTTACTGTTCACATTGCTTGGTGCCTTCCTTGGTAGTGTGATCGGAGGGCAGCCGCTAACCGGCCCGGTGCCTTTAGCAACGTTGATACACATGACCGGCCTGATGTTGGCCTCGGCGCTTTTATTCGTGGCGCTGCAAACGTGGGTCGCATTTCGCTTCTCAAGCTTTGTCGTCTCACTCTCATTTGGCATCGGGGGTACTATGGTTGCCTTGGCTGTGGCAATGACCGGGACTCGCCAAGCCGACTGGTTTCCATGGGTGTTGCCAATGAAAGTGCTCAGTACGGCTAATCCGGCCAGTTTCGCTTGGGTGGGTGTAATCGGTGGCCTGATCACCCTGATTGTCATGCTGGTCGACTTGTCGCGACGTAGCTTTAGATAGAGCGGTGCCACCCCCAAACAAAAGCGCCGGAAGGATATCCTTCCGGCGCCAAGGGGTTTCGGCTCTCTGTCGCCAAAAGCTTGGCGATGGGGGTAAGGGGGAGAGAGGAACCGAAAAAACTTTTCGAAAAACCTTAGTTCTTCGCGATCACTTCCTTTTTGTTGCCATTGCAGGCGGCAAGTTCGTCGGCGGTGAAAACGCGGTCGCCGGCCGAGAAAGCCGAAACTGCGCCGAATTCACGCGCGATGCTGATGCACATATTCTTGGGCGCGGTCGAAGCCAGCGGCGCACGGCAGGCGGTACCTTCGCACTTGACGAATACGCTACGCAGCAATTCCTGCTTGGAAGCGGCAGGCTGAGCGAGCTCGACCTTGTAATAAGGGCCGTTGTTCGCGGCTTGAGCCTGGGTGGAGACGCCGAACAGGAGCGTGGTGCTCAAAACAGCGGCAGCAGCAAGGGTGCCCAGACGGGCAGAAACTTGGGAGAGGGTCATAATCTTATTCCTTTTTAGCTTTGCTAAGTCTGCAAAACGCTGGCCGGAACTTTTGCGCCTTTACCTTCGTTTTGCGCCTCTGGAAAACCAGTTGCGAATCACTACCTATTAGATTAGGTTTCTAGTTGCAACTTAAAACTGATATTGAGTTGATTTTTTTTGCACAGGGTCGCAGGCTGTACCCGAGAGGACGCGAAATGGGTGAATTACGAGAGTCGTTGCAGGATATTGCGGAATGTGGGCTGCCCAATGCTTTGGAGGCAATGGGCGAACGATGGTCGTTCATGATCCTGCGCGCGGCATTTAACGGGGTACGCCATTTCGAGGAGTTCCTCTCTGAAATCGGTATCGCACGCAACATCCTTGCCAACCGGCTTACGCGCCTGACCGAAAGCGGCATCCTCCACCGCACCCCCTGCCCCGACGACCGGCGCAAGGTCGAATATCGACTGACCGAAAAGGGCCTCGAACTATTGCCGGTAATGATCGCGCTGCGCCAGTGGGGCGAGAAATTCGGCACCGGGGTTCCCTCAAACCCCGTCCTTGTCGACGAGCGCGACCGTCAGCCGATCCTGCCTGTGACCATCCGCAGCCACGACGACCGCGTGCTCGGTCATATGGACCTGTGTTGGATGAACTCGTCAGATATCAAGCCGATCAGCAACGATGCCAACGCCGAACATGACCACCGGGTCAGGAAGTTAAGCGCCATTTGAGTCGCCCTATTGACACTGCCGAAAGCAGGCATTGAAATTTTGTTGCGAATCTGTTACACTGACGTCAACAGGTCAAAAATGACCGACGTTTGCAATGGCCAACCGGCCCGCAGATGTTCTTGGCGCAAGGGACGAACAATATAGTCTTATGGGCACGATTGTTGCCGACAAAGCTAATTTCTCCCGAATAATCAGAAAGGTCGTAATATGACGTCCAACGCGGCGATGTTTGATGTAGGCGATTATGTGGTTTACCCGAAGCATGGGGTTGGCCGCGTTATCGAACTGCAGGATTCCGAAATTGCCGGCATGCAGCTTCAGCTTTACGTGCTGCGCTTTGAAAAGGAAAAGATGACCCTTCGCGTGCCTTTCAACAAGGCCGAAGGCGTTGGCATGCGCAAGCTGTCGAGCGACAAGACTCTCAAGGAAGCGATGCATACGCTGACCGGCAAGCCACGGGTGAAGCGGACCATGTGGTCGCGCCGCGCGCAGGAATATGAAGCAAAGATCAACTCGGGTGACCTGGTGTCGATTGCCGAAGTGACCCGCGACCTATTCCGCCCCGACGATCAGCCCGAGCAGAGCTATTCCGAACGGCAGATTTTCGAAGCGGCATCGAGCCGCCTCGCACGCGAACTCGCCGCAATGGAAAAGACTGACGAAAAGGCCGCATTGGCGAAGATTCTGGTCATCCTGAACGAAGCCGCGCCGCAATATTACGAAAAAGCCGAGTAACAAGTTTCCTTACCGGAAAATCTGAAGGGCGCTCCATTGGGGCGCCCTTTTTTTTGCTGGGTACCGCCGAACGCCCTAGCTGACACTTTGTCGATTCACGCGTAGAACGCAGCGATGGCCAAAGTGATTATCTGGTATGACGGCGCCTGCCCGCTCTGCACCCGCGAGATTGCACTAATGCGGCGGCTCGACTGGCGGAAGGCCATTGATTATCGCGATGTCTCTCCACCCGAAGCAACATGCCCGCTGGACCGGCAAATGCTGCTGTCGCGCTTCCACGCCAGCGAAGACGGCGTGATGCTGTCAGGGGCGGCGGCCTTTGCCGCAATGTGGCGCGCCATCCCGTTGCTGAAGCCGCTGGGGTGGGCGGCGCGCAATCCGGTTTTTCTTGGGTTGCTTGAGCGGCTCTATATCCGATTTCTTGGCATCAGACCGCGTCTTCAGAAAGCTCTGGCCAACCGATGATATCCGGCGACTAACGCGCCCCGGGCATCATCCGCTTTAGCGTATCATCCTTCACGAAATAGTGATGGAACAAGGCGGCAGCAGCGTGCAGGCCGATTAGATAATAGCCAATGGTGCCAAAGGTCTCATGGATTTCTTTGATTTGTCCTGCGAATGCCTTGTTCGGCCCGACCAATGCCGGCAATTCGAGCCCGAAAAACGGAATAGGCTTGCCCGACGCGCTGAGGATCAGCCAACCGCCAATAGGCATTCCAACCATCAATGCGTACAAGCCAAAATGCGTGACTTTGGCGAACAGGTTCTGCCATTTTGGCGGTTGAGGAGAAATCGGCGGTGTACCGCCAGTCACGCGAGCAAATATCCGCACCAGAACCAGCAGGAACACCGACAGCCCCAACATGAAATGCCACATCTTCAAGCCTTCCCGAATATCGCTGCCCTTCGGGTAGAATTCGCGAAGCTCCATACACGCATAAACTGCGGCAATGAGCAGGAGCATCAGCCAGTGCAGCGAAATTGACAGCGAAGAATAACGCGAACGTGGTGCGGCACTTGCCATATTAAAGTCTCCTTGAGCAGGATAGGCCCTACCCATTTATCATGCATCGACTTTGTCATAGATCAAAATCGCAGAGAAAGCCTCAGAAAAGCCCGGATATCGTGCCGTCGGCATCTATACCAATCCCTTCGGCGGCGGGAATTTTCGGAAGACCTGGCATCGTCATTATTTCCCCGCAGACTGCAACGACAAAACCGGCACCGGCCGATAACCGCACTTCACGCACAGGCACGATATGTCCGGTCGGTGCG
>JANLSY010000273.1:0-5856 GCA_031362665.1 Sphingomonadales bacterium | reverse complement strand
TGTCATTCCCGGCATCGGGATGCAGGAAGAAATGGCTAAAATCCTCGCGAGCATTCCGCGCACGCCGGTCAATATTGCTGCGGGATTCTTCGCCATCGCGATCGCCGCGCCGTTGGTCGAGGAACTACTGTTCCGCGGGCTTTTACAAAATTCCCTGGCGCGGCACATGCCAATTTGGGGGGCGATTGTCCTGTCGTCGCTGTGCTTTGCCGCCGTGCACCTTCAGCCTTACGCCATCCCCGGCCTAATGTCGTTGAGCATTGCCTTCGGCTATCTGTATCATCGCACCGGATCGCTGCGCATGAACATATTGCTGCACATGGCCAACAATGCGTTTGCGTTGCTGATTACGCAGGGGATAGGTTAGATAACGACCGGCTCCAACAGCTGGAGCGTCCCCGCATCGGCATCGATTTCCGCTAGGCCGCCTACCGGCAACGTAAACTGGTCAGTGATATGGCCGAACCACGCGCCCTGATAGGCCGGAATACCCAACGAACCCAGATGCTGCGTCAGCACATCGTTCAGCGTGAATGCACTACCGGTCTTGTTGGTGCAATCGGTGCACTGACCGAACACCACGCCCTTCAAATTCTTCAGAACGCCAGCCTGCCCGATCTGCGTGAGCATCCGGTCGATGCGATATTCAGCCTCGTCGACATCTTCGAGGAATAGAATCGCGCCGTCGAAACTCGGCAGATAAGGCGTGCCCGCAAGCGCGGTCAGCACGGTCAGATTGCCTCCCAAAAGCCGCCCCTGCGCCTTGCCCTTGCCGCTACCCAGCACACGCGTGCGCCAGCGGCGCTGGACCAATCGGTCCTCCTCGCCTTCGGGGTTTTGGAATAATGGCGTTGCGCCGTCGAAAGCGATGGCGCGAAAGCTATCCCATGATGATTTGCCCCATGCGCTGCCTGCATTGGGGCCGTGCAATGTTGTGAAGCCTGCCTTGGCGGCAATCGCCATATGGAGCGCGGTAATGTCGCTGAACCCGGTGAGCAATTTCGGGTTGGCGCGGATGATGTTCCAGTCGAGATACGGCAACAACCGCGCGCTACCCCAGCCACCGCGCACCGCGAAAATGGCCTTGACCTCTTTGTCGGCGAACATCGCATTGATGTCCGCCGCGCGGTCCTTGTCTGCGCCAGCGAGATAGCCATATTTGTTCAGTATATGGCTAGCGCGTTTGGGTTTGAGGCCCATTGCGACGATTGCTTCTTCGACCAGCTGGATCTGGAACGGCTCATCGCTAGCCGAGGCCGGTTCGATAAGGCCGACTGTGTCGCCCACACGCAGGCGCTGTGGTTTTCGAAACCCCTGGGGCGAAGGCGCATACGACTGGGCCGCAAATACCGGGGCCGACAGCAACGCCGCCAGCCCCGTCATGATTTGTCGTCGGGAGGTTTCGATATTCATTCCCGACCTATGCCTGCTTTAGAACTTCGTCTCAACCGATAGTGTGAACGAACGTCCGCGTGGGTCGGCAACGCGTGGTTCCCAGCTGCCGCCAGCACCGGTGTTGCTGTCATAGGTAATGGCGAAAGGCGGGTCTTTGTCGAACACATTCTTGACGCCAGCGGTCAGCTTGTAACCCGGAATACCGATAAAGCTGAACGACGCATTGTAGATGACATAATTGTTCACGCGCGGATTGTAATCGGGCCGCGCCGCGCTTCCGGGCAAGGCCTGATTCTTATACCCGTTGCGGAATATCTGCGAGAAGGTGAAGCTGATGTCATCATTCACATAACTGATGAACGCGTTATGCTTCCATTTCAGGCCTAGGTCGCCGGTAAAGGTAAAGATACCGATCAGGTCTGTGTAGGCTAGGTTCGGCAACAGCTTTTCGCGTTTGTCGAGCAGATAGGTTCCATCAAGCCCCGCAGCCACCACACCGCCCAGCGCATCGACCGAGCCGCGAGCGGTGAATTCAAGCCCCTCTGTCCGGCGCGAACCGAAATTGCCGGTGCGCAGGTCAACACCGGTGATAATGCCATTGGTGCGCTGGATACGGTCAGAGAACGCGCCGATATTCGCCAGCAATTGCGGAATGGTTATCGTGCCGATCACGTTATCGACAGCGATGTTCCAGTAATCGACCGAGAAGCTGAACCGGCTGGATGGCTGGATAACCACGCCGACGCTATATTGCTCCGACGTTTCTGGCCCAAGGTTGAGGTTGCCGCCGCTGATCGACTCAGGGGTGATTGCGGCGCAAGCCGGTTGCGGCCCGGCAGTAGTGCCCTGCGGACAAAGCGTCGGATCGACCAGGGTATTTCCGGGGTTGGGCGAAATAGTCACACCGTTAAAAATCTGGTTGAATGCAGGCACGCGGAAACCGGTGTTATACGATCCGCGCAACATGATCGGATCCCAAGGCCGGTATTTGAATGACACCTTTGGGTTTACTGTAGTGCCGAAACCGGAATAATCATCCGCGCGGAGCGCTCCGGTAATTTCCAAGCCGTCAAAAAGCGGGACCAATATTTCGGCATAGGCCGCCTTAACTTCACGGGTTTTCGGAGTGAGTGCGTTCACGTTATCAAACGCCGCTAGGAAAATCACCGGCGCGGTTGCTGCTGCCGCCGCCGAGCCGTTGAACGAATAGGTTTCCTTGCGGTAATCGATGCCGACCGCTGCCTGTACAGAGCCGCCCCAGACGTCGAACAGTGGACCCGCTACCGAATAATCGAGCTGCTTTACTTCATACTGACCGCCATAGAGCGTCGTACCTTCGGCAGAAATCGACTGAAGCGCGGCTAAACCGGCATCGGTCTGGGTTGTCGAAAACGGGTTGAGCAAACCGCTGTTTATCGCGCCCAAGAGCCCACGAAAACCGGCAGGAGCTCCGGCAACCTGGGGAGCAAGCGGATCATACGTGCCGTTGGCAAGCGTGCCGCGATAATAATAACCCGAGCCTAGCAACGATGAAGATTCGCTTTTCGCATACGACGCGCCGGCGCGATAATCCCAGCCGGCAGCTATCGGCCCTTCAAGGCCGATTGCAGCCCGGATGGTGTCGGTGCTGGTTTCATATTCGCGCGGTCCGCAAGCGATACAACGCCAGCGACCGGCGATCGGCCGCCCATAACGCGCATTTAAGGCCGCCGCATTGGCGGGGAATGCCCCTAGGATTGCATTGAAAACCTGGTTGTAAGTGGCCGATGTCAATGCGTTGAGCGGATATGCCCAAGGGAGGTTTGTGGTGTTCGCCGATAGCTGCGCATTTGAAAAGCGTTTTGCCGAATCGGCTTGGGAGCCTGTGATTTCGAACGACAATTCATGATCTTCAGCGATACGCGCGACCGCACGCCCGTAATATGTCAGCGTCTGTATAGGCTGTTGGAGCACAGCCGCACGCCCGGTATCCCAGGCACAGGCATAAAAAGCCGTTGGCGTTGCCCAAAGCACTTCGTCATAGGCCAAACCGCCATCCATCGAAGTGCACCCCGCTTGGCCCGGCAAATCAAGGAAGTTTATTCCGCCTGCCGCCGCGTTGGCGCCATTGGGTGCCGTCAGCGTCAGCCCGGTCAGCAATGTCCCCAAAGGAGTCTGGTTGGCATTCGCGCCGGTGTTAAAGACGGTGGCAATCGGCGCTCCGCGGGTATCAATCGATAGACCCCGATTGGGCTGGTTGCCATTAACGAAGCTTCGGTCGGAACCGCGCAAAGCCTTGTTCCAGCTATAGGACACCGCGCCCATGATATTGAAACCCTGATCGTCGAGGTCGCCATAGCCCGCCACGCCCGACAGCCGGTAAATGTTGCCGCCGCCGCCTTCGGTCACATCGACAAAACCGGTCGTGCTGAGACCGCTGAAATTCTTCTTGGTGATAAAGTTAATCACGCCGCCTATGGCATCGGTGCCGTAAATCGCCGATGCGCCGTCTTTCAGCACTTCAACGCGCTCGATAGCGGCAAAGGGAATCTGATTGACGTCCACCGCCGAACCCGAAAGTCCATGCGCGGCGACACGGCGGCCGTTGAGCAGCACCAGCGTCGATGCGCTCCCCTGCCCGCGCAGGTTGGCGGCGGAAAGACCATTGGTGCCGCGCTGCGCACCGCTCACGACGTCTGAGTTCGACGCCAGATTGTCCGCGCCGGATCCGTTCGTGCTCAAAAACATCAAAAGCTGTTCCGGGTTGCTGATGCCTTCGCGAGAAAGCTCTTCATTCGTGATGATTTGCAAGGGTAGCGAACTGTCGTTGGGGTCGCGCTTGATACGGGATCCTGTTACGATAATCGCACTGCCTTCATCTTCTGCAGTAACAGCAGCAGCGGGCGCCGGTGTTTCTTGCGCAAACGCAGGCGCGGTCAGGCAGGTCGCCAGCAACAGCAATGCAGTTTTCGTGAGCTTCATGATTTCCCCCTTTTGGAAACGACCCGGGCTTTTCACCGAGTCTTGTTATGAAAAGAGGCTATTCTGCCAATCAGTGTAATGCAACTGCCTTAATTCAGGGGATTTCAGTAATTTTGCGTCGTTTCTTTTCGGCAACAGTGTTTGTCAACTTGACGGGTTGAAAAACCTGAAAAGTGAGCGCAAGGATAGAACATGCTGTCGCAAAAAACCCGTTACGCCATCCGCGCGATGCAGCATCTGGCAGACAAATTTGGTCAGGGGCCGGTGCAGCTGGCGGACATTGCCGAAGCGCAGAAAATACCGCCCAAATTCCTCACCGTTATCTTGTCCGAACTGACCCGCTCTGGCCTTGTCGCGTCGCAGCGCGGCAAGGATGGCGGCTATTGGCTTGGCGTGCCGCCGATCGACATCAGCTATGGCGACCTCATCCGCATCATGCGCGGCTCGCTGGCGCTGGTGCCGTGCGCCAGCCGCTATGCGCATGAGCGTTGCAAGAATTGTATCGAGGAGGATAACTGCCGCACCCGCGCCCTGATGCTGCAAGTGCGCGACAAGACCGCCGATTTGCTCGACGGCATCAACCTGTCAGACAATGTCGAAGCCGATGCTTATTTGCAGGCCGCCGAATAAGCTGATTTCCGGATAGCGCACAAACAGAACCTTTCGGCGCTGAAAGGAAAATCTGCCACCGAATCATATTGTCAATTAAAATAGTTGAGTTTAGGCATCTGCATCGGACGAAGGGCAGACAAACTGCCCGTCCGACAAGGGGTGCCTATGAATGATGAACCACAAGAGCGGCAACCGGAGACAGAAAAATCGTCGTCTCCTGAGCCAATCCGCGCGGTGCTTGATGCACTCGCAAAGCTGCGTTTCGGCGCAATCCAGTTGACGGTGCACGAGGGCAAACTCGTCCAGGTCGACGTCACCGAGCGCCAACGCTTCACCAACTAAACTTCTTCCACCTAGTCCTAGAGGCAGACCGGACGACCGGATGCATCTGTTTTTCTCGAAAGAAAACATATGCGATTTCGTCCCGCCGGGCCTTTGCTCGCCCTAGTCACCGCCCTCGCACTGTCCGCGCAGGCGCACGCCAATGAAGAAGCCGTCTCCGATAACTCCGCCGACGATGTAGCTGTCGCTGCAGATGCCGCCAATGCTCAAGCGCAGGACGAACCCAGCCGCGGCGATGTCATCATCGTTACCGCCCGCCGCCGTCAGGAAACCGCACAGGAAGTGCCGCTGGCGATTTCGGTCATCCGGGCTGACAGCATCGAATCCACCGGCAATTTCAACGTCGTAAAGCTCCAGCAGCTCGCGCCGACATTGCAGGTATATACCTCGAACCCGCGCAACACGGCGGTCAACATCCGCGGGCTTGGTGTGCCGTTCGGCCTGACCAGCGACGGCTTTGAGCAGGGCGTCGGCATTTATGTCGATGACGTCTATAACGCGCGCGTCGCTGCCGCGACTTTCGATTTCCTAGATGTCGAGCAGGTC
>JANLSY010000229.1:0-2541 GCA_031362665.1 Sphingomonadales bacterium | reverse complement strand
CGAACCTCATCGCTGACCTTTTCGGGCGCGACAAACAGGTCGGCGGTGCCGTCGGCATGGGCGAGCACGAAGCTCAATGCGACCGGCGTGTTAGACACATCCTTGCCGCGTACATTCAACAACCACGCAACCGAATCGAGCGCCGAAATCACCGTGCTGTCGAGCTTGTTTTGGGTCAGCCATTCGGCGACGGCGGCGCGTTTTTCTGCTGAGTTTTGTCCGGCATAAAGGTCGTCATGCACCATCAGCATCGCGTCGCTCTTGTCAGGCTGGTCGGCCCAGACCGCGTCGATGGGATTGCTCTTTACTGCGATCAGTTCGGCACCCTTGGCCTTCAACGCTTTGGTTGCGCTTTCGACCCAGCCCTTTGTGTGGACCCACGCGTCATAACCGATCCGCGCGCCTTCGGGGGCATGTTCTTTCAGCCAGTCCGAAATGCTCATCTGCGGGACGCCGACATATTGCCAGTTCTTGGCCGAGACCTGTTCGCGCACCTGCAATGTGTAGCGCCCGTCTGTAAAGATCGCGGCCTCTTCGGACAGCACAACCGCGCTTCCCGCCGAACCGCCAAAGCCGGTCAGCCAGCCAAGCCTTTGCGCATAATCACCGACATATTCGGACATATGCTCGTCGCAAATCGGCACGACGAACCCGTCGAGATGGTCTTTCTTCAGTTGCGCGCGAAGGGCGGCGAGGCGGGCTTCATAGGTGGACATGTCGGACTTCCGTTCATATGGATATGCGGTTCATATAAGCGAGGAAAGCCTTACATGAAAGCACTGCTCCCACTGATTTTTGCTACCAGCGCATTATCCTCGCCTGCATTTGCCCAGAAAGAACCCATGACCGAAAAAACCGCCGCCGAAATCAAGCCTCCTGTCGCTGCAAAGCGTCCGCACAGCGCCACCTATCACGGCGTCACACTGACCGATGAGTATCACTGGCTGAAGGACAAGAGCTATCCGGTGGTCGATGACAAGGACGTGCTCGATTATGTGAAGGCCGAGAACGCCTATTTCGAGGCGCAGATGGCACCGCAAAAGGCGCTGACCGAAACGATCTTTCAGGAAATGAAGGGCCGGGTGAAGGAAGATGACAGCTCGGTCCCGCAAAAGGATGGCGACTATATCTATTGGTCGAAATTCGAAGAGGGCGCGCAGTATCGCAAGCATTACCGCAAGCCCGTTGCGGGTGGCGCGGACCAGCTGATCCTCGACGAAAATGAACTCGCCAAGGGCAAGGAATATTTCCGGCTGGGGGCGGCTGAAGTCAGCCCGGACGGCAGCATCCTTGCCTATTCTTTCGATGACAATGGTTCAGAACGCTATCGCATCAAATTCCGTTGTCTCGACTCCGGCAAAGAACTTGATGACCAGCTTTGCGACGCGCGCGCACCGTGGGGCGATGACGCGATCGAAGGGACGCTGGGTAATATCGTCTTTACATCCGACGGGCAGCGCCTGCTGTACGGTCTGGTCAACGAGAATTGGCGCACCGACAAGATCATGATCCATAAGCTTGGAACGCCGCAAAGCGATGACAAGCTGTTATTCCATGAGGAAGACGATGGCTTCACCGTCGGCATCGGCCTGACCGCGCAGGAAGACTGGATCGTGATTGCGACCGGCGACAATGTGACCAGCGAAGTGCGGCTGGTGCCCGCCAGCGACCCGACCGCGACGCCAATCATGGTGAGTCCGCGTGAAGTGGGGCGGCAGTATAATGTCGATGTCCGCGATGGGACGCTCTTCATCCACACCAATGACGATCATGTGAACTTCCGCGTTGCGACCGCCAGCTTGAAGGCTCCGGGCGAATGGAAGACATTGATTGCAGGGTCCGACCGGCATTATCTGACCGGGCTTGCTTTGTTTAAGAATTTCTATGTGACCGAGGGCCGCATCGACGGTCTCGATCAGGTCGAAATCCGCGATTATGCCGATGCACAGAAGGTCGAGCGGATCAAATTTCCCGAGGCAAGCTATGATGCTGGCCTCGGCGATAATCCCGAATATGATGTAACGAAGCTGCGACTTGGCTACGAATCCATGGTCACACCCGGTACGGTATTTGATTATACGCTGGCCGACAAAAAGCTTGAAACGTTGAAGGTTCAGGAAATTCCGAGCGGCTATGATCCGAGCCAATATGTCACCGAACGTGTGATAATCACCACGCGCGATGGGGCCAAATTGCCGGTGTCGGTGCTCACCAAAAAGGGATTCAAGAAAGACGGCAGCCAGCCGCTCCATCTCTATGCCTATGGCGCTTACGGCTATGCCGTGCCCCCCGGCTTTAGCGCCAACCGCCTGTCGATGGTCGACCGCGGCTTTGCTTACGCCATCGCGCATATCCGCGGCGGCGATGATTTGGGCTATCAATGGTATCTCGACGGCAAGCTGACCAAGAGGACCAATACGTTCAACGATTTTGTCGATGCGGCGAAGGGCCTGATTGAGTTGGGTTTCACCGCGAACGGCAAAGTCACCGCAAGCGGCGGCAGCGCGGGTGGCGAGCTGATGGGCGCGGTCGTCAATCAGG
>JANLSY010000212.1:0-5136 GCA_031362665.1 Sphingomonadales bacterium | reverse complement strand
CTGCACACAAGGGAGATTTTGGCATTCCAAATATTCCCTCATTTGCAAATTTACATCCTGAACGGTTCTAGCAAAAGCCACACGATCTGTTCCGAATGGTAGCCCAATTGCCCCGATATTCCTGAGCCAACAATTGCGTTTGGTGTACCGGGACGAAATAGAGTGTTTGATATCTCTGATATGGCTCCCCTCTCAAAGGGTTCGGCAAGCGGTAAAATTGCAGGCTCACTTTAGCGCCGGCCTCCAATCTTTCGTCGCAGCATGACGCCGAACGGCAGTTTTAGCTGGTGGTACCTGCATGGCTCTGCTCATGGTAGACTGGTGCATCGCACACGGTTGCGTAGGCCTGTCTGCATGTTAATACTGACGAAGACGAGGTGTCGTGTTATGAAAAAAAACCACGCTGATACGGGCAACTCGGACAAAGAAAAATCAACCGCAAATTTGTGGCCGATGCACTTGCTTTTCATGCAAGCAAGCGTGTCTGATCCTGACGAGATGGCAGCTGAACTGGCGCAGTGCAAAGTTCGTTTTGCGATGTTTATCATCGTCACCAGCTATATCACTATATCCAGTATGGTTGTTTCGCCGGTCAATGCCATCGAGCCGTGGGCGCGTGCGGTATTGATCTATTATTGCTTCCACGCAATCATATCGTTGGGCATCTACGCGCTGGTCAGGCTATTCCCCGGGCACTACCCCGCCCGTCGCGCACTATCCATGGTCAACGATTACGCCGCGCTGGGGTACAGTATCATCACCGGCGGCACGGTCATGCTACCCGTTTATGCGATCATAGTCTGGATAACCGTCGGCAACGGGATGCGCTTTGGACGAACCTATCTTTACGCTGCCTCAATCCTCGCGCAGATTACCATCGCAGTCATATTTTTGCTGACGCCGCATTGGCAAGCAGACCCCATTCTTGCATTGACGCTCTCGGTAACCGCATTGATCGTGCCTGTTTACGCGTCTGTATTGTTGCGCCGGATTGAGGATGCAAAGCATGCTGCCGAAGCAGCCAGTACAGCAAAATCGAGGTTCCTTGCCCAAGCCAGCCACGACCTTCGGCAACCGCTCCACGCCATCAACCTGTTTTTGTTCAGTCTGCAGCAAACCGGTCTGAATTCTAACCAAGGCGCCATTGCCGATCGCATTGATCGGTCATTGCAGGGGGTCGGGCGACTGTTTCGTTCATTACTGGACATATCGACGTTGGACAGTGGGTCAATCCACCCACATATTGAGCCGGTTCCCTTAGGTGAGCTACTCTCCGAGATTGTTCAGCAAAATGCCCAGCTCGCGAAATGGAGCGGTACGGAACTTCGTCTCATAAAGACGCGGCATATCGTCTTAGCCGACCGCGCTTTGCTCTCGACGATGATCCAGAACCTGATTTCCAACGCGCTTAAATTTGCAGAAGGAAGGCGTGTTGTGGTCGGCTGCAGGCTGCGCGGGAAAACCGTCGCGGTGCAAATTTGGGATCGTGGCGATGGCATTGCTGCAAACCATCTGTCGTTTATCTTCGACGAATTCTTTCAGGTGAAGAAATCATCTGACCCGGATCGTCAGGGCGTAGGACTGGGATTGTCGATTGTCGCTCGCATGGCGGAGCTGATGAGTCTGACTGTGGAGGCCAATTCGCGTTCGGGAGCGGGAAGTGTGTTTACAATCGGCGCTCTGCCCTTGGTTGACGGCGCCAAGAGCCCGGCTGCGGTTCCACAGAGGTTTATTGCAGGAGCGCCGATAGCAGGAATGGAAGTTGTTCTTGTAGAGGACGACCCTGACGTTCTGGCGGCGACAAAGGAAATGCTGGACGCTTGGGGCTGCAAGGTATCGGCATTTACCGCGATACCTGAGAAAATAGACGAATTTGATCTTATCATCACCGATTATGACCTGGGAGATGGCAAAACAGGTGCTGACTGCATTGCTGCCATCCGGCAGGCGAGCAAATGGCCAATCCCAGCGATCATTGTGACCGGTCATGATGAAGGACGGATCACGCGCGAAATTGATGATCTGGACATATCGGTCCTGAAAAAACCTGTCCGTCCGGCTGAACTACGATCCGCAATCGGAGCCGCGCGATCCCTATCGATGCAAAAGCCGGTTGTCTCGAAACCTATATCGTCCTGGTTTGCTTCAGAATAATCAACCGGACGAAATCTCAGGAGTGAACGTCTTCTCTAGGCTGATACCCCAGTCTGTCGGCCTTGGCGGCGAGTTCGAACCGCGTTTGAACATTTAGCATGCGAAATAGCAGGGATACATGATTGCGAACGGTAAAAGGCGAAAGCTCGAGTTTTCTGGCGATTTCCTTGTTCGAATGACCTCGGCTGATCAACGACATTATTTCGCGCTGCCGCTGCGTGAGATCCAGAGCATCCGCCGGGCCCATCATCAGATTTGTCGTGGATGCCAGATTGGGTCGTGCGATTATAAATTCGCCGGATCGCACCGCCATAAGCGCGGCAAGCATTTCGGGAGCAGGGATAGATTTTACGATATAGGCATCGGCTCCGTAAGCCATCATGCGCTCGATTGTAGCTTCATCATCAAGCATCGAAACAATAATGATTGATGACTTGCGACATCGCTGTCGAAGTGCTGGCAACGTCTCTCGCGGATTCATCCCGGGGAACAGCAAATCGAGAACGAAGATGTCCGGAACGCCGTTCATTTCTACGGCATCCAGAACCTCGTCCATTGTTCCAGCTTCAAATAGCTGTGCCTCGGGAAGAGCTGACCCCACGAGGCGGGTCATCCCATCCCTGAAAACCGGGTGATCGTCGGCAATTATGATTCTTTCGCTCATCACACCTCGTTGCACTATCGTCTACCAACACATGCAAGTGAAAATAGGGTCGGCTTACTGCTAAGCAAATTTTTCGACCTACCCAAGCCATGCTAGCAATGACGACGCAGCTAGCTATTATGAGCACCTGCCGGATCGGCACCTAATCAAATTGTACTGGTACATTTTAGTGCTGCGAGCGAAGGCGTTTGTTCAGCCATTGCAACCTGTGCCTTCGATAGAAGGTTATCCCATCGGACGCGGGATCCGATGTGCACAATTCGTATACGGAAAATTTCTGGAGCGTGGAAAATGGCAAAATATTACAACGTCGTATTAGGTGCAATATTGGCGGGTTTGGCTGTGGGAGCGGCGGCACAGTCGCCACTGGAAAAGCAATTGGCTGGTGCCTTGGGTGCCCGGAACGATAAGCTGGACCCCGACAAGACAAAACGAAAGCCGGAATGGAAGTTGGCCCATTACAGCAAAACGCCGCGCAAAGGTTGTGCCATCACTTATTATGCTGGCGAGCAAGCCGTCAGCTATATTGGGCCGAGCGACAACATCAACGAGGCGTTTGTAAGTGTTACGAGCGCCGCGATTCCCAATATAGCAAAGCCCAATATCATAAAAGTTACCTTGGCTGCGGATGGCGAGCCCGACCGCATTGTCCCGGCAACACATTTATCGATTGCCGGATTGGACCAAGGCCTGATCCTTTTCCTTTTGCCAAACATTGAGTCCGCGCTGGAGACTATGCAGGATGTTGCGGGGGTACGTGTTGTGCTCGACAAAAAGCCGGTCTTCAATCTGCGATGGGAGGGAGGGCATGCCGCCCGCGACAAGATGCGGGCGTGCCTCGCTGGTGCGGCGATCTGAAATGGTTGATACTCATAACAAGGGCTTGCTGATGCGCCGTTTCATGACCGCTGCCGCAACTGCGGCTCTAACAATTTCGATGGCGCCAGCCGCCCATGCTGCAGAATGGATGCTGATTGCTGGCGATGGAATCAAACCTGATCGAAACGTCCATTATCTGGCCATAGATCTCATCTCCACGACCACGGATTTAAGCGACTACGATCCTAAAGAGGCGATCAAGGACGGAAAGGGTTTGGAATATATTCAGGACCGGCAGATCCAGAACGCTTGGGTTGTGCAGGTTTTGGAAAATCCGAAAGACCCTGACACGATTTTCTACACAGTGAATGTCAAATGCAGGCAAAAGCTGGTTCAAATTAAAAAGGCATTCGCTGTATATCGGGACGCGACGCCGGAAACCATTACGTCGGAAGAATGGATGCCCGTCCCTGATAACTGGCTTAGCCGCGTTTATACCGCCGCTTGCGATACGGACAATGTTGTAAAGGCGATCAAGGCGGTCGTTGACAGCAAGTCGTTTGACAATTTGGAAAAGTTGAAGCCATTGCTTGACCTCGGGATGATCTACGCTGGCAAATGGAGCACCCTTAACTATGTCAAACTATCCGACTTCACTTGGGATAAGCTTTGGCAAAGCGGCACTCGGCCAGATTACACGACCAACAAAACGCCCGAACAACTCCAGCAGCAAGAAGACGCGCTAAATGCGCAAATCGCGCAACTGGGCGGCAAGGCAACTGAACTCGAAGCGACCATTGGCAATATAGATGCCGAGAGTGAGTTTATTGCCGCCACCAATAAAACGTTCAAAGCGAAGAACCGCCAGCAGCAAAAAATCTTCTTCAACATGGAAGGCTGGACCGAACAGGAAATTGTCGAATTCTGGGGCGTTCCAAATAGCGCACGCGATTATGCAGGAACCCGTGCGCTCGAATATTACGCCGAAAACGACACGCGGCAAACCTACATCCAGCAAATTGCCATTCAGGATTCCAAGGGGAATGTGACGGGCATGCGAGAAGAGGCGCAACAGACCGGCGAACTCAGCGCCTGTGCAATGACGTTATCGCTGAAACCGGGCGGCAGTAAACCGGGATATCGTCTGGTCGACTACAACATCCGCAGCACCAATTGCAAAGCGAGCACCTTGGGGCAGTTGACTCGGTAGCCGCGTCTTTCTGTGGCGCAGCCATCCAGCCCGGATTGCCGCGCGTCAGTGGAACGCCCTCTCAAACATGCCATCCCGGCGCGCGCGCTTCGCTGTGTTCGACACTCAGGACGTGGTCGGAACTTTTTTGTCTTCTTGCATCTTGGCGCCGCATCGGAGACGGGCGCCATGCCGGGGACGAGGCGCTGGGCTCTGTGCCGACGTCAAAATTCACCGAGCGCCTCCCGATGGCATTGCGATCCTCAGCCGTTTTGGCGCTTTCCTCCGAAGACCATTATCTGCGAGTGCA
>JANLSY010000185.1:0-50811 GCA_031362665.1 Sphingomonadales bacterium | reverse complement strand
CCATCCCATTTTCGCGATGTCGCCATAGAATATAGGCAGCAGGCCCCACCCGTGATTTGCAATGACGTTGACGGTGTAAATGCCGATTGTCGCAATGATCACGATCAGCAATATTCGAAATAGGTTCATTTACTTGCTCCCTTGTTCAATATGAATGCCAGCACCAGTCCGACCCCGGCGCCCCATAAGATTGCGGCCGCACAGTTAGTGACTTGCGGCAACGCCCCGCCATAGACTGCCGGGAACCAAGCGATGACAATGCCATCGATCAGCAACGCAGTTGTCGTTGCCACCGCGATGCCAGTGAAAAGTTGATGAGGAAGTAGCTTCACAATCATCTTGGTCAGAATAACAAAAGGCAGCGTCCCCGGAATGACGAGTGCGTAAGTGATAAAGCGGCCGGAACCTTCCAGTGCACCCATCGGAGAAAGCAAACGCAGGATGATCGCGGCCAAGAACCACAAAATACCACCAATAACGATGAGCAGCACAGTCTGCTGATTAGAAAGGCCTATTCGGTTGGCGGCGTCATCAGACATGAAGAATATCCTTCCAGCGATGGACATCCTCTAACAAAATGTAGCGACTGCTACAATAGTTACTTTTCGTCGGTCAGTTCGATCCATGTCGGCGCGTGATCGCTCGCCTTTTCGCGGCCGCGATGCTCCTTGTCGACGCCGCAAGACATGAGTCTGTCCGCTACTGCTGGGCTCAGCAGCAAATGATCGATGCGAAAGCCGTGATCACGCTGCCATGCGCCCGCCTGGAAATCCCAATAGGTCCAGATGCCGCCTTGCGGATAATGCGTTGCCAATGCGTCGGTCCAGCCCTGGCCAAGGAGTGTGCGATAGGCGGCGATGCTTTCGGGCTGACGCAGCGCATCGTCCAGCATCGCGGATGCTGACCAAATGTCGTTGCGTGTGGGAATGACATTATAGTCGCCTGCAAGCACCGTCGGGATTTCATTCTTTAGCAACTCTGCAGCGCGCGTCTGCAACCGGCGCATCCAATCGAGCTTGTAGTCGAATTTCGGCCCCGGTTGCGGATTGCCGTTGGGCAGGTAAATGGTGGCGACGCGAATGCCGAAGACATCGGCCTCCAGATAGCGCGCATGCTCATCCTCGGGGTCGCCGGGGAGTGTACGCTGCGCCTCTAAAGGCTGCGCGTCCCGCGCGAGGATTGCGACGCCGTTGAACGCCTTCTGTCCATGCCAGATCGCGCCATAGCCCGCACGTTCAAACTCGGCGACCGGGAAGCCGTCATCCTGTGACTTCACTTCCTGCAGGCAGGCAATATCGGGCTTGGTTTCCTCCAGCCATTCAAGCAGGCGGGGCAGGCGGGCTTTGACGCCGTTGATATTGTAGGTCGCGATACGCATCGCGTGACCCTAGCGGGCGACGGCTATCGCATCAAACCGAAAAACTGGAACCGCAACCGCAACCCGATTGTGCCTGCGGATTGGTCACCTGAAAGCTTTTGCCGCCGAGAGACTCTACGAAATCGATTGCCGAACCGCGCACCAGATCAAGACTGATCGGATCGACCACGAGCGACGCGCCTGCGCCCTCGGCGCGGATATCGTCGGCTTCAACCGTTTCCGCCATTCCGAATTTATACTGGAACCCCGAACATCCGCCACCTTCGACCGATAGACGCAACACCGGTGGCTTGCCTAGCTTAACGGCAATTTCGGCGACGCGGCGCGCGGCATTTTCTGTCATGGAAATGACTTGGGGTTCGGTCATATAGCTCATGTAGGCCCGACAGCAGATAAAGAAAAGGGGCGGTAGCGTTTCCGCTACCAGCCCCCAAATTTACACCCTCTCCCAAAGGTGATGCGTTTAGCCGGTTAGCTTACTCGTCTTCAGCTGGTCCGCCTATGGCTTTGCTATCAGGTGTTTTGGCAGCAAGCAAGAGGTTTGAAGTTGCGGCGACCGGTGAGAGGAAAGCCGTCGGATTGATGGCTTCGCCTGCGATGCGGACTTCATAGTGCAAATGGCTTCCGGTAGAGCGACCCGTAGAGCCCATATATCCCAGCACGTCACCCTTACGAATGCGCTGGCCGGGAACGACGTTCATTGCCGACAGATGGCCATAACGGGTCTGCACAGCGTTGCCGTGATTGATTTCGACAAATTTCCCATAACCGCCGACCCATTGCGCGCGACCGATCGTGCCATCGGCAGTCGCATAAATCGGTGTACCGACGGGGCCGGGAATATCGAGACCCTTGTGGTTGCGGCTGGCTCCGCGCGTCGGTGCGCTGCGATAGCCGAACCCGCTAGAAAATTTCATGATGTCAACGGGATTGATTGAAGGAACGGCAACTTCTATCTTGGTAACCGCGCCGTTAATCTTGCCCCAACTATCGGCCAGCGCACGGAATTCCGGGTCGGAAACGCCCAAAGCAGTCTGGCTCGCTTTCAAATCTTCCGGCTTTACGCGGAAAGTGTCTGAGGCATTGGCTGCGGAATTTGCGTAAGCAGGGGTCATTGCCGAAGCGGCGACCATAATGCTTAGCGTTGTTACAGCTTTGAGGGTCAGTGATTGGCGAATAGCCAAAGCGCTGCATACCATAGCGTGTAGTTACCTTTTGTTGCGACCCACGCTACTGCGCAGCCCCGAAGTTTTTACAAAGGCAGTTTATCTGCCCACCCCTTATGTGAAGCTTAGGTGACGGAGAGTTCCGGGCATTGCAACCTACGCGACATATTCGCGGGACAAACCGGCGTTCAAACGCGGCGAGTCGTTGAAAGGGGGCACAAAGGCCCCTCGAAAGTGGCGGATTAGCGGCACTTTCCAGTATGGTATTGGTAACAGCTTGGTCTTGACCCAACGTGTGACAAGCCGATTTGTTCCCGCTTTAGGGCAAAAAATTCCCGGGTTTTGGTGCGATTCAAGGCGCGCGCGAAGCCCGAATCATCTGCTGCCGATGACCGGCAAATATTGCCGAGGCGGACAGGGCGGGCGTTGTTAGAGCGCCTGCGCCGCAGCCAGCACTTGCGCGACGTGGTCTTTGACCTTCACTTTGCGCCAAACCTGTTTGACTTTGCCGTCCTTGCCGACAAGATACGTAGATCGGTCGATGCCCATATAACTTTTGCCGTACATCGATTTTTCGACCCAAGCGCCCATCTGTTCGGTCGCGTCAGTCGTTTCGTCGGACAGCAGAGTGACATTGAGATCATATTTCGCCACAAATTTCGCCAGCTTGGCGGGTTTGTCCTTTGACATGCCGTACACCGGACAGCCGATCTTCGCGAACTCGCCCGCCAGCGCCGTGAAATCTTTCGCTTCGTTCGTGCAACCCGGCGTATCGGCCTTTGGGTAGAAATAGAGCACCAGCGGGCCTTCGAGCGCAGCAAGATTGACGGCATTGCCTTCGCTGTCGAGCACATTGACGCCGGGGAGTGTGTCATTCACGTCGGTCATCGTTCTGTCCTTTTCAAAAATCGCTGTGCCCGAATAACGCCTGCCATTGGCCTGTGACAACCCCGCGATAATCCCTAATCGCGTTTATCAAGCTGTCCCAATCCGAATAGCCGAGGCTTTTCGCGATAAGCACTTGCGCTGCTTCCGGCGGTGTATCGCAATCAGGCGCGATCAGGCGGACCATCACGAGCAAGCGGCTCAGCAAAGCATCGGCTTCGCCAAATTCAGCAGTCAAATGTCCGGCTTCGGTCAGGGCCTCTATTGCTTTGTCCAATTGCGGAAACAGCGCCGCGTTCTTCGCCAGCTGCAAAGTGTGGACAATGAACTCCATATCCACCAGCCCGCCGGGGAGCAGCTTGACGTCAAGCGGGCCCTTGGGAGGCTTGTGCGCCGCCATTTCCTTGCGCATGTCGGCAACGTCAGCGCGCAGTTTGGCTGTGTCGCGCGGCGTCGACAGGACCTCGGCTATGATTCCGTCAACCTCACATCGCGCTACCTCCGACCCATAAAGCGTTCGCGCACGGGTCAGCGCCATATGCTCCCATGTCCACGCATTCTCGCGCTGGTATTGGGCAAAGCTTTTTACCGACGCGCAGAGCAGGCCGTCTGCGCCGGAGGGCCGAAGCCGCGTGTCGACTTCATATAGTGCGCCCGATGCCGTCGGTACCGACATCGCTGCAATAACGCGCTGCGCCAGCCGGTTGAAATATTGAGTAGCGCCCAAGGGCCTTGCGCCATCGGACTCGGATTGAAAGTCGCCGGTGAACAGCAAAATGAGGTCCAGATCCGATGCGTGTGTCAATGCCTCACCGCCCAACCGTCCCAAGGCGAGGATGACCAGCTCGCCGCCGGGCACTTTGCCATGCGCTTTTTCAAACTCGGCTACGGTCACTGCGGCTAAGGTTTGCACGGCCGCTTCGGCCAGATGCGCATAGGCGCGGGCGATATCGAGCGCATCATTGCGGCCTTCGATAAGTTGCACGCCCAAGGCAAAGCGCTTTTCGCCGACATGGTCGCGGACGATGTCGAGCGTGGATTGATAATCCGCATCCCCTATCCGTCGCTGCAAGGCGACCATCAATTCGGCGACATTGCCTGGTAAGTCCATCGCGCTGGTATCGATTAGCGCGTCGAGATACCGGCTTTGCCGTCCCAGATCATCGGCCAAGGTCGGCGCATAGCTTAATATGTCGGCGACCAGTTGCAATAACCCGGGCCGCGCCTCCAGCAAGCGGAAGACATTGATCGCGCTTGGCATTGCTTCAATCATATTGTCGAAACGGGCGATCGCGCGTTCGGGGTCCGGGGACCCAGCCAGCGCCTTCATAATTGCGGGCAACACTGCCTCAAATGCGTCACGCGCCGAGGCGCTCCGTATCGCCCGGATATTACCGCTGCGCCAACGCGTCATCCGCTGCATTACCGCTGCGGGTTCGGCATAGCCTAAATCGGTGAGTTGTTCCTCAAGCGGCAGGCCTTCATCGGCCATGCGCGGGCCTTCGCTGCCGCCGGCATCGACCATCCGGTCGTAGATCGCGGCGACGCTAGTGGTGGTCGGGCGGATGGCTTCGATCATCGCATCGGCATCGGCCAACCCGTGCAATCGCGCAACAGAATCGGCGGTTTCACGGTTACTAGGGATTTCGTGCGTTTGCCGGTCGCTGTGCATTTGCAGGCGATGCTCGAAAGTCCGAAGTTGCTCATATGCCGATGACAAGGTGGCGGCCTCTTGCGGAGATATTGGACCAGCCTCGGCCAGCGCAGCCAGCGCATTGCGCGTGTCGGGAATGCGCAAGCCCGGATCGCGGCCGCCGTGAATCAACTGATGTGCCTGCGCAAAAAATTCGCATTCACGAATGCCTCCGTGCCCCCGCTTCAGGTCAAAGCCAAGGCCGAGCTTCTGCCCCTTGGCATAATGATCGCGGATTTGCGCGGTCATCGCGGTAATGTTTTTCAGCTGCCCGAAATCGAGCGACTTGCGCCAGATAAAGGGCTGGATCGCGTTCAGGAAATAATCGCCCAGCGCCCGGTCGCCCGAACTCACCCGTGAACGGATAAACGCTGCCTGCTCCCAAGCCAGCGCGCTCGATTCATAATAGCTGATTGCGGCTTCGACTGGCAGGACGATTGGGCTCACCTCGGGCGACGGTCGCAGCCGCATGTCGACGCGGAAGACATAGCCATGCTCGTCCATCTTGCTGAGCAGCTCGATCACCCGGCGGCCGTAACGCACTGCGGCTTCGGCGACATCGTCGCGCTCACGGTGGGGGAGGGTGTTCGGGTCGAACAGGAAAATCGGGTCGATGTCCGAGGAATAATTGAGCTCGCGGCCGCCATGTTTGCCGAGCGCAATGACGGCAAAGCCCTGATTGGGCGCGCCCGGTACGCGCTCTTCGATCGCAGCGGCGATGGCCTGATCGAGCGCATGGTCGGCAAAATCAGAGAGTATTCGCGTGACTCGGGTCAGGTCCCAGACGCCTGCAAGGTCTGCGATAGCCGTGACCAATGCAACACCCTGCCGTTGTAGGCGGAGCGCGGTGCCGACGGAGTTTGCACTGCGGGCAAGGGAATTGGCGAGCGCAGCATCGAAATCGCCTGATTCGATTTCT
Organism: Sphingomonadales bacterium; assembly: GCA_031362665.1. Taxonomy (GTDB): domain Bacteria; phylum Pseudomonadota; class Alphaproteobacteria; order Sphingomonadales; family Sphingomonadaceae; genus Sphingorhabdus_B. The sequence goes on along the minus strand of JANLSY010000185.1, from coordinate 44,770 downwards.
GACATAAGATCAGGATTACGCTCGATCAACCCCGCGAGAAACGGGCTGTTCGCCTGTGCCCGCTCAATGGCTACTCTGATCGTTTCTTTGATCATACTTTCAGATATTCTCGCTGGAAATCGCGAGCAAAGGCCGTAAACCGGCCCTCGGATATCGCCCCGCGCATGCCTGCCATTAGCATCTGGTAATAATGCAGATTATGCTGCGTCATTAGCATCGCCCCCAATATCTCGCTCGACCGGATCAGATGATGGACATAAGCGCGCGTCCATGTCGCGCAAACCGGGCAGGTGCATTTGTCGTCAATCGGCCCCTGGTCCTCAGCGAACTTTGCATTGCGAATGTTGATTGGCCCCGAATGCGTGAAGGCCTGCCCGTTGCGGCCGCTGCGTGTGGGCAGCACGCAATCGAACATGTCGATCCCGCGCTCGACCGCACCGACCAGATCGTCGGGCTTGCCCACGCCCATCAAATAACGCGGCTTGTCGGCGGGCAATTGGTCGGGCGCATATTCGAGGCAACCGAACATCGCCTCTTGGCCTTCGCCCACCGCAAGACCGCCCACCGCATAGCCATCAAAACCGATGTCGATCAGCGCATCTGCCGACCGTTTGCGCAATTCCTCGTCGAGCGAGCCTTGCTGGATGCCAAACAGTGCCGCCCTTTCGGCATGTTCGCCGCCGCTGTCGAACCCATCGCGCGAGCGCTTCGCCCAGCGCATCGACAATTCCATCGACTTGATTGCCTCGTCACGGCTCACGCCATTGGCCGGGCACTCATCGAACGCCATCACGATGTCCGAACCGAGCAGCCGCTGTATTTCCATCGAACGTTCAGGGCTGAGCATATGCTTCGACCCGTCCAAATGGCTCTGGAACGACACACCTTCCTCGGTAATTTTGCGCAATGCCGACAGGCTCATCACCTGATAGCCGCCGCTGTCGGTTAGTATGGGGCGCTCCCAGCCTGAAAATTTGTGCAAGCCACCTAGCCGCGCAACGCGCTCGGCACCGGGCCGGAGCATCAAATGATAGGTGTTGCCAAGGATGATATCCGCACCCGTTGCGCGCACTTCTGCGGGCCGCATCGCTTTGACGGTCCCGGCGGTGCCGACGGGCATGAAAGCAGGCGTACGGATCTCGCCGCGCAGCATCTGGATGGAACCAGTGCGGGCCTTGCCGTCGGTGGCGGATATAGAAAACTTGAATCGCGTGGTCATTGACTGCGCATTAGCAGGGTTAAGCCGAGAGGAAAGGGCTTCACGTTGCGCATTAACGTCCCCATATAGGCGCGATGACTTACACCGATTCCCGCTCCTATCTTTACCAACCCGGCCTGCTCGATCCCGATGCAGCGCAGCGTATCACGCGTGAGGCGCTCAGCGCCTGCGACGATGGCGAACTCTATCTGCAATATAGCGCGACCGAGAGTTTCGGTTTTGACGATGGCCGCCTGAAAATGGCGGATTATTCAACGGGGTCGGGCTTTGGCCTGCGGGGTGTCTCGGGCGAGATGACCGGATTTAGCCACGCCAATGACATGAGTGAGGCCGCAATCCGCCGGGCTGGCGAAACGCTGAAATTACTTGACCCGGCAAAGGACCAGCCAGCGCCGCCGCCGCGCAAGAATAACCGGCATCTCTATACCGACGGCAATCCGCTCGAACTTGTGCCTTTTGCCGAAAAGGTCGCTTTGTGCCAGCAAATCGACGCAGCCGCCCGCGCGCGTGACCCGCGTGTGGCGCAGGTCAGCGTTTCGCTATCGGGCAGCTGGACCGTCGTCGAAATCGTTCGTGCCGACGGCTTTGTCGCGACCGATGTCCGACCCCTCGTGCGGCTCAATGTCTCCATCGTCGCGCAGGACGGCGATCGCCGCGAAACCGGCAGCTACGGCTTTGGCGGGCGCTATCTCTACGGCAAATTGTTCGAGGGCGCCGAATGGGAACATGCCATTGACGAGGCGCTGGCTCAGGCGCTGACCAATTTGCGCTCGGTCGCCGCGCCGGCTGGCGAAATGACGGTGCTGCTTGGCCCCGGCTGGCCCGGCGTATTGCTCCACGAAGCGGTCGGTCATGGACTTGAAGGCGATTTCAACCGTAAGGGCAGCTCAGCGTTCAGTGGCAAAATCGGCCAGCGAGTCGCCGCCCCCGGTGTCACTGTCGTCGATGACGGCACGATGCAGAACCGGCGCGGGTCGCTCTCCATCGATGACGAAGGCACCCCGACCCAGGAGAATGTCCTGATCGAAGACGGTATCTTGCGCGCCTATATGCAGGACCGGATGAACGCGCGGCTGATGGGGGTCGCGCCCACCGGCAACGGTCGTCGCGAGAGTTACGCCCATGCGCCGATGCCGCGGATGACCAACACCTTCATGCGCGGTGGTCAGGACGACCCCACCGAACTGCTGAGCCGTGTCAAAAACGGCATTTTCGCCAAAAGCTTCGGCGGCGGGCAGGTCGATATCGTCTCGGGCAAATTCGTGTTCAGCTGCACCGAGGCTTATCTGGTCAAGGATGGCAAATTGGGCAATCCTATCAAGGGCGCAACGTTGATCGGCGACGGTCCGACGGTGCTGAACAAGGTCATCGGTCTTGGCAACGACATGGCGCTTGACGAAGGCGTGGGCGTTTGCGGCAAGGCTGGCCAGAGCGTGCCTGCAGGTGTGGGGCAACCGACGACTTTGGTGAGCGCGCTCACGGTAGGCGGAACCGCTGGCTAAGCACTTGCGCTGAATTTTGAGAGGCATATACCTAAAGCATAAGAAGAATCGGGTCGCATGTTTGTCCGGAAACACCTTTCCGGAGCTGAAGGAGTTCAGACATGCGTTCCATTACCCGTTTTGCATCACTGGCCGCGATCAGTGTCGCCATCATTTCCGTTCCCGGTTCAGCCCAGAAAACCACAGGCCCCAAAGCGACTTATGCGATGGATGTGTCGACCATGTCTGGCATGGGAATGGGCGCGATGATGGGCGGCGGTTTGGGAAGCCTGATGGGCGGCGGCGGCGATAATTATGTGCTCGACTTGCGGCTGACTTCGGCGACGCCTGCACCGACCCAACCCGAAAAAGGCGACCATTTCTTCATGCCAACCGCAAAAATGGGGAAATCGGTTCCCTTGCTTGGTGATTCGCCCGGTAAGCCCGCAAAGGTCGAGCGCGATTATGATCCGCGCAGTATGGAAAAGCCCAAGGGCCGCTTGCTGATGTTCTGGGGCTGTTATGCAAAAGCGCCCAAAGGCCAGCCTTTCATCATCGATTTTGCCAAAATGCCGACCGCGCAAATGCCCGCGGGCATGCCGGCGCAAATGCGGGGCTATCAGGCGGCGGCTGCGGCGCGCGATGCCAATGCGGCTTGGTGGCCCAATGGCTCGAACGGCAAGCAGCCCAAATCGGGCTCATCGCTGCGCGGCGATCACCGCATTGCGAGCGGCTTCACGCCCGAAATCAAATTTGCAGTCGCCAATGATTATATGGCCTCGCTCAAGGTCAACCCGATGGAGCAGATGGGTGCAATTCTGCTCGGCTGGAATTCAGTACCGACCGCGACCGGCTATATCGCCTGGGCGATGGGCGGTATGCAGGGGGCGGGGCAGGGCGGCGATATGGTGATGTGGACGTCCGCCAATAATCGCGATTCCGGGCTTGGCATGGACTGGCTGTCGCCGGCCGAGGTCGCGCGGCAAATCACCGCGAAAAATGTAATGCCGCCGACCCAGAAGAGCTGCGCCATTCCTGCAGAAGCCAAAGCCGCAGCCGGGGGCATGATGTTCGGCAGCATGAACGCCTTCGGACCCGAGGAGAATTTTTCCTTCCCGCCCAAGCCCGCCGACCCCAAAGCCACATGGAATATCGACTGGACCGCGAAAGTGCGGTTCCGCGCCTTCAGCAGCTTCATGACCGGAATGGGCGGAATGGCTGGCATGCAAGGCATGGACGATGCGGAAGAAGGTGGGGCGCCCAAGCCGCAGCCAAAGAAAAAATGCAAAGGACCGATGGGAATTCCGATTCCCGGCACCTCCTGCTAGGTTGCGCTTCCCGAGCAATTCGGCCAAGTATTATGCATGGCCGAGTTTACCGACACCCTGACCGAGAAGCATATCGAGATGATCGGTAAGCAGCCGGTTTTCTTCACCGCGACCGCCGCTGCCGATGGACGGATCAACCTTTCGCCCAAGGGTTATGATGCGTTTCGCGTGCTGTCGGCGACCCGCGTCGCCTATCTCGATCTGGGTGGATCGGGAAATGAAACTCATGCACATCTGTCGGTTGATGGCCGCATCACCTTGATGTTCTGCAATTTCGACCGGCCCGCGTTGATCTTGCGGATATATGGACGGGGTCGCGCGGTTTTGCCGCAGGATGCCGAGTGGGAGGGGCTGGTCGCGCATTTCACGCTCCTCCCCGGCACACGGCAGATCTTCGTTATCGATATCGAAAACGTGCAGACTAGCTGTGGTTGGGGTGTGCCGTTTATGGCGTTCGACCGCGAGCGCGAAACGCTGCAAAAGGCACATGCCGGGATGGATGAAGAGGCTTGGATGGCAAAGGCGCGAGGCAGGACCAAGAGCATCGATGGCATTCCCACGCGCGTGACCGATCGCTATTTCGGTCCCGCCCAATAATCTGTGGCATTGGTCGAACTCGCTCGCTACCCATCATCGATGGCTGCCGAAATAGCCCGGACGTTCCTCGAATCGCACGGGCTGGGCGCGGTTACGTTCGACGGCGGAATGAACATTGCCGATAGTGCGGCGTTTGCCATTCCGGTGCGGCTAATGGTGCTGGATGAGGATTATGACGAGGCTGCCGAATTGCTGAACGAAGCAAACATCGCATGACGCTGCCGTTAAAGGTCGCGACCTACAATATCCGCAAATGCGTCGGCCTTGATCAGAAGCGCAATCCCGACCGCATCCTAAAGGTACTGAACGAAATCGACGCCGATGTCATAACCCTGCAGGAGGCTGACCGTCGTTTCGGCTCGCGCGAAAGTTGCCTGCCCGCCTCTCTGATCGAGGCCGAAACGCCGTGGCATCCAGTCTCCTTCAATATCCGGCCGGGCAGCATTGGTTGGCACGGTAATGCCATCCTTGTTCGTAAGGGCATCGAAGCAAACCATGCACATCCTCTTGACTTACCGATGCTTGAGCCGCGCGGCGCGGTTGAGGCCCATTGTACGCTGGAGGGTCGCCAGTTTCGTATAATTGGCGTCCATCTCGACCTGTCCGGGCTTTGGCGGCGGCGGCAGGTGCGGGCGATACTTGCGCATATCGATGCTGCTCCGCGCCACCTGCCGACCATTATCATGGGCGATTTCAACCAATGGTCCGACCGCGGCGCACTGTCCGAATTTGCCTTTCATCATCACCGGATTATCAAGACTCCGAAAAGCTTCCACAGCTCCCGGCCGGTCGCGCATTTGGACCGCATCATCGTGAGCCACGACATTTCGGTCGAGGGGCAAGGAGTCCATATTTCTTCGTTATCCCAACGCGCGTCCGACCATCTTCCGATCTGGGCCAATCTAGGGCTGGACTGATTGCCTAATATTTAATCATGCACCAAAGACTGATTAAATATTAGGCAAAAAATATTGGATGGGATTGCGTTTGGCCGCATATAACTGCCGCAATTCCAACAAATACAGCTTCATGCGATTCTGGCACGGCGTTTGCATATTGCACTGCACAACCAAAACGGGGGGTGTGCATGAAATATATTATTGCCATTATCAAGCCGCACAAACTCGACCCGGTCCGAGAAGCGCTGACGGCGCTCGGCGTGTCTGGCATGACCGTGACCGAGGTCAAGGGCTTCGGACGGCAAAAGGGCCAGACCGAAATTTATCGCGGCGCGGAATATGCGACCAATATGGTGCCCAAGGTCAAGATCGAGGTGGCTTGCCCCTCCGACCAATCCGCAGCCATCATCGAAGCCATCCAACACGCCGCTGAAACCGGCGCGATCGGCGATGGCAAGATATTCGAATTTGAACTTGCCGGAGCGTTACGCATCCGCACCGGCGACACCAACGAAACCGCGCTTTGACGCGATATCCAATAAGCTAGGGGAACCATAAAATGTCCAAAACATTGAAATTACTAGGTGCGGCGGGGGCGACATTGTTCGCAAGCCTTCCCGCCTTTGCGCAGGAGGTTGCGGAAAAAGCAGCCGAAGGTGCAGCCGCTGCAACGACAGCAGTGACCGAGGCGGCACCTGCCGCCGCTGCTGCATTCGTTCCGACCGCCGAAATGGTCAACAAAGGTGACACGGCATGGATGCTGACATCTTCGGTACTCGTCCTGATGATGTCCGTTCCGGCGCTCGCCTTGTTCTACGGCGGGCTTGTCCGCACCAAGAACATGCTCAGCGTGCTTATGCAGGTCTTCATGATCGTCAGCATCGCGGCATTGGTCTGGGTAGGCTGGGGCTATTCGATGGCCTTTACCAGTGGCAGCCCCTATGTCGGCAGCTTTGACAAGGTGCTGTTGATGGGCGTAGACGCGTCAACGCTCGCCGCGACCTTCTCCAACGGCGTTTATCTGCCTGAGTATGTTTTCATCATATTCCAGATGACCTTTGCCTGCATTACGCCTGCACTAATCGTTGGGGCCTTTGCCGAACGGGTGAAATTCAGCTCCTTGATGGTGTTCACGGTGCTCTGGCTGACCGTCGTCTATTTCCCGATTGCACATATGGTCTGGTATTGGGCCGGACCCGACTTCCTCGTCAGTGCGCCCGACGACATGGGGCTGCTCTGGGGATGGGGCGCGCTTGACTTTGCGGGCGGCACCGTCGTCCACATCAATGCGGGTATTGCTGGCCTTGTCGGCTGCCTGATGATTGGCAAGCGAATCGGATTTGGCAAGGAAGCCACGCCGCCGCACAGCCTGACTATGACGATGATCGGTGCTTCGCTCCTCTGGGTCGGCTGGTTCGGCTTCAACGCTGGTTCGAACCTCGAAGCCAACGGCATCACCGCCGTCGCTTTCATCAACACTTTCGTCGCTACCGCTGCTGCTGCGGTTAGTTGGGCGATTGTCGAGCAGGTCAAGCATGGCCGTCCGTCGCTACTGGGCGCGGTTTCTGGAGCCGTTGCGGGGCTAGTTGCAATCACGCCGGCATCGGGCTTTGCGCATCCGGGTACCGCGATTATCCTTGGCTTTGTGGTGTCACCCATCTGCTACCTTTTCGTCTCGACGGTGAAGAACAAGCTGAAATATGACGACACGCTCGACGTGTTCGGAATTCACTGCATCGGCGGCATCGTGGGGGCGATTGCCACTGGTATCGTGGCCGATCCAGCCCTGGGGGGTCAGGGCTGGATCGATTACACCGCTGCGGTTGCGAAGGCTGGTGAATATGACATGGCAGGCCAAGTAATCACGCAGATCAAGGCGGTGGCGGTAACGCTCCTTTGGTCAGGTATTGGCTCTGCCGTCCTGTTCTTCATCATCGACAAGACCATCGGTCTGCGTCCGAGCGAAGATGCAGAGCGCGAAGGCCTCGACCTCTCCTCGCATGGTGAGCGCGCCTACAATTATTGAGTTTCAAAGCTTGGCGGCGGGACGTTCTCTCCTCTCCTTTAACGCCCCGCCTCCTCCCGGTGTTCCTCCCGCGAACATCCACCTTACGGCCCGGACCAGAAATGGTTCGGGCCGATTTTGATTCCTAGATTATCGCAGAAGTTCAAAAGAAAAAGGCCGCCCAAAAGGACGGCCTTTGCAGCGGTACAATTTGATGGGTTGCCTTACGCGACTTTTGACTCGGAGCCGAGTATCAGCGGATCGGCGACCTTGCTAACATCGACCGTGGTGCGGGCAATGCTTGGAACCCCACCAGACGATTTGTGCTTGAACTTGCCTTCAACTTGACCACCCGGTGCGATGGTGAGGTTGTTATACACGACATCGCCGATAATCCGCGCGCTGGCTTCGATGACTAGGTCATTGGCTTCAATAGAGCCTTCGACTTTACCCGATAACTTAGCCGACTCAGCTGTGACCTTGCCTGCAATAATGCTACCCTCGCCTTGAACGATGCTACCGCAGGTCACATCGCCCATAACCTTGCCGTCGATATGTAAATCGACACGTGCGTTAAGGTTGCCGACAATTTCGACGTCCGAAGCGATGATCGAGAAAGTGTGGCCTGAATTTGCCATACGGTTGTTACCTCTTTGCGAATTTGCGCCCTGCGGGATCATCGGTGCGACCTCCGGCGATGGCTTGGATTTCGAGAACATCTGAATTTGCCTCCAGGAATTTGCGTGGGTTTATGGCCTGCCCGTTCAGGCGAACTTCGAAATGCAGATGGCTGCCGGTCGAACGCCCCGTGCTTCCCATCCGCCCGATCTGTACACCACGATCGATCTTTTGACCATTTCTAACGTTGAAGCCCGACAAGTGAGCATAACGCGTTACCAGACCGTTAGCATGGGTGATTTCGATGCAGTTACCATAACCGCCCTGCGCACCGACCGAGGTTACCTTGCCTTCCGCTGCAGCAAGGATCGGCGTTCCAACAGGGCCCTTGAAATCGAGACCGGCGTGCATCGCACCAGCGCCGGTAAAGGGGTCGCTGCGATAGCCGAAACCGCTCGACATCATCATGACGGCAGCGGGCATAGAGGTCGGGATTGCAGCCAATGCGCGTTCCATGGCGTCCATACGGCCAAGCGAATTGGCGAGTTTCAGGAAGCGCGGATCGCGAACGTCCTTTTTGCCGTTGCCGAAGAAAGACTCAAACGGACCACCTTGTGCGCTGTCTGCCTGCCGCGCGAGCACGTCAGGATTGAGGCCGAACTGGCGGATAGCGGCTTCGGCTTTCTGTGTCCGCGCCAACGCAACGCGCGTCATCAATTCCGTAAAGCGGATTTGGCGCGCTTCGATCTGCGCAAGCCCGGCGGCTTCAGGCACCAGTGCACTGATCTTTTTGACTGCCTTGTCTTCTTCCGTCGTGGCAGCGGGTTCCGCAGCAGGCACTTCGTCGAGATATTGCTCGCTTAGTGATTCAAGCATTTTCTGGCGGCGTTCCAGATCGGCGGTAACCTCATCAATCGATCCGCGATAATTGGCGACGCGTTCCTCGGCGGATTCGATCTTTGCCTGCTTTTCGCTGAGCGCCATGCGTTCGATAGTTACGCTGACCTGGTTGATCGCCATACCGAGCGTAACAATCAGCCATACGCCGACGACGAGCGCGACCGACCCTGCAACACGACGTTGCAATTGCGCAGATATCTTCAAGAACCGGACTTGGCCATTGGCGCGCATGAAAAACTCGCGGTCAATAAACCATCCAGCGATCCGGTTTTGCCAACCGGTCATTCTGGTCTGTAGCGACACGACCCACCCCGTTATTATTTGTGAGAGCGCGCCTAGCAGAGGAACAAAGCGCTTGCGAATCGGTTTCGGGCGACTCGTGACGAGTCGGTGGAGTCGCACGGTGAGTTGTGGAAAACGTTATCCAGATGGTTAAAATCGGTCGCTGAATCTAATAGCGCGAAAATCTCTTTAAAATAAAATCACATAAATACAGTGCGATGATGGCGATTCGATTTTCGCATAGAGCAGCTTGGTGCTTTTTTGTCCCGGCACTTCCCCTTTTTCCACCGTTTCTCTACGAGCATTGGGCAATGAACGACCCTGAAACCTTGATCATCGCCATGACCGGAAAGGCGCGTGCCGCTGCGCGTGTACTGGCTCGTGCGAGCGATGCTGACAAAACCGATGCGCTAAAACGGGCCGGGTCTGTCCTGCGTGAACGATCGAGCGTAATTATCGCGGCAAATGCCATTGATATGGAGGCAGGCGAGAAGGCCGGTCTTTCGGGCGGAATGCTCGACCGGCTCAAACTTGATGAGGGCCGGATTGCAGGCATTGCCGCCGCCGTCGAGCAGGTGGCTGTTCTCGCCGATCCAGTCGGAGAGATTATCGACTCACATACCCAACCGAACGGCCTGAAGATGCAACGCATCCGCGTCCCCATCGGCGTGCTCGGCATCATTTACGAAAGCCGCCCCAATGTGACCGCTGACGCAGCCGCGCTTGGCCTTCGCTCGGGCAACGCGGTCATCCTGCGCGGTGGGAGCGAGGCAGTGAACAGTAACCGCGCCATCCACGCGGCGATGGTCGAAGGCATCACAGCCGCCGGTCTGCCGGCCGATGCCGTGCAACTGGTTCCAACGCAGGATCGCGCGGCGGTCGGCGCGATGTTGCGTGCGCAAGGCGCTATCGACATGATCATCCCGCGCGGTGGCAAGTCGCTCGTAGCCCGCGTTCAGGACGAAGCGCGGGTACCTGTCCTTGCGCATCTGGACGGCATCAACCACGTCTATGTCCATAAGGATGCCGATCCCGCGATGGCAAAGGCGATCATCGTCAATTCCAAGATGCGGCGTACGGGCATTTGCGGCGCGACCGAAACCTTGCTCATCGATCAGGATTATGGCGCGCCTGCTGAGCTGATATCGGCGCTGATCGGTGCCGGCTGTGAAGTGCGCGCCGATGACATGTTGATGGAACTCGATGCGCGTACTGTGTCGGCCGATGATTCGGACTGGGATACCGAATACCTCGATTCGGTCATTTCAGCTCGCGTCGTGTCAGGCCCCGAAGAAGCGATGGAGCATATCGCGCGGCACGGTTCGCATCATACCGACGCGATTATAACGCAAAACGAAGACATCGCTGCCGACTTCCTCGCAACGGTGGACAGCGCCATCGTCATGCACAACGCCTCGACCCAATATGCCGACGGCGGCGAATTTGGGCTCGGCGCAGAGATCGGCATTGCGACGGGCCGGCTACATGCCCGCGGCCCGGTCGCGCTTGAAGGGCTGACAACCTACAAATGGCTGGTCCACGGTCAGGGGCAGACCCGGCCTTGAAAACCATTGGCCTGATGGGCGGCTCGTTCAACCCCGCACATGGCGGACACCGGGCGATTAGCCTGTTTGCGACTGACGCTTTGGGTCTCGACGAATTCTGGTGGATGGTCTCGCCGGGCAATCCGCTAAAGCCGAAAAAAGACATGGCACCGCTGCCGGCACGTCTCGCGTCAGCGAAGGCGCAGGCACGCCGCAGCCCGATTAAAGCGACGGCAATCGAGCGCGAATTGGGTACCGTCTACACCGTCGATACATTGCGCACATTGACTGCGCGCTATCCCAAAGTCCGTTTCATCTGGATCATGGGCGCGGATAATCTGTTGCAATTTCATCACTGGAAACGCTGGCGTGACTTAGCGCGTTTGATGCCGATTGCAGTTATCGCCAGACCCGGCTATGGTGCCCTTGCGATTGCGGGTCCCGCAATGGCCTGGTTCAGACGGTTTGTCCGGCGTCCGGACCAGCGTCATCACTGGACAAAGTGGAGTACGCCAGCGCTTGTCTTTTTGCGCTTTCGTCCAGATCCCCGTTCGGCAACCGCGATACGCCGCGCCGACCCATATTGGTTTAACCGATATAAGGAACTTGGAACGCGTGACGGCGTTACCCGCAAACTTGTCTCTTAAGGAGCAAACTTGATCGAAACTGCCTCCGTCCCCGCGCCCGTAACGGCCAAGGGATCATCATTGAGCCCCGACGCGCTCCATGCCCTCATCCTCCAGTCGCTGGACGACGATCAGGCACAGGAAGTCGTCACCATTCCCTTGGAAGGCAAAAGCAATATCGCCGACCATATGGTCGTCGCTTCCGGTCGTTCGTCGCGGCAGGTTGCATCGATGGCGCAGAAACTTGCCGAACGTATCAAGAAAGCCGGTCGCCATGCGCGGATCGAAGGCTTGCCTTCGGCTGACTGGGTGCTGATCGACGCCGAGGATGTGATCGTCCACCTGTTCCGCCCCGAAGTGCGCAGCTTCTATAATCTGGAACGCATGTGGGCCTTCGGCGACGCACCTGAAGTCGCGCAGGCTTAACAGCTTCTAAGGGCGCACATGGCGATGCGCCTGCATATCCTCGCGCGCGGCAAGATCAGCCGATCGCCCGAGGCTGACCTCGTCGACCGTTATTTGAAGCGGATAAGCTGGCCGGTGAAACATAGCGAACTGCCTGATCGGGGCGGCGAACTTCCTGCCTCTGATGCGCCGTTCAAAACCATCATTTTGGACGAAAAAGGCCACCAGCTTGGGTCGGTCGAACTCGCACGCCTGCTAGAGCGCTGGCGCGACGATGGCGTGCGCGAGGTACGATTCCTGATTGGTGCTGCGGACGGCTTTGGCGATGCCGAGCGGGCAGGGGCGGACCGACTCATCGCCTTTGGCAAAGCTACTTGGCCGCATTTGATGGCGCGGGCGATGCTTGCTGAACAGCTCTTCCGTGCGACATCTATCATTGCCAACCACCCCTATCATCGTGAAGGATAGGACCATGCGGCTTGCCATAACCCTATCCCTCCTCGCCGTTGCGCCTTTGAGCGTAGCGGGCGCGTTGATGGCGCAAAGCGCACCGTCACTCGATACCGAGCAAAAGGCTTTGCGCGAAGCCAAGGCAAAAGCAATAAAAGCCGAAAGGCGCAGCGAATTCCTGCGACAGGAAGCGAGCAATGCCGCCAGCACCGCCGATCGTATCGTTGCCCAGCGCGCGGTGCTGTCTGCGGAAATTGCAGCGGCTGAGGCGCAGATAGAGGCCGCCAACGCCCGCGTAGCAATCATTACCCGTCGCCAACGCGCGCAGCGTTCAAGGCTGGGGCAGGAGAGTGAACCGATGCTCCGCCTCAACGCCGCGCTCCAGCAAATGACCAGCCGCCCGACCGCGCTGATGATTGCACAGCCCGGACAGCGCGAGGATTATATTCATCTGCGCGCTGTGATGGCGACGGTGCAGCCCGAAATAATCCGCCGTACCAGCGCACTGCGGCAACAGATCGCGGTGCAGAACGAGTTGCGCGCGCAGGAACTGGTTGCGCTGAGGTCATTGGGCGACGCCCGCAGCCGCCTCAAAAGTCGCCGCACCGCATTGGCACGGCTCGAAGGCGATGCGCGCGGCAAGGCGGGCGATTTATCTGCCAATGCTGCGATCGAGTTCGAACAAGCGATTGCGCAAGGCGAACGCGCGCGCGACATTGTCGGGCGCATCGACACACAGCGGCTCAGCAGCGAGAAAGCGGCGGAACTGGCCGCTCTTGATGGCCCGATTCTCCGGCAATCGGGCGAGGTGCGAGAGACGTCAAGTAAAGCGGTCTATATCCTGCCGGCGCGTGGTGCGATCGTATCGGGTTTTAACGAACTCAACGCTACCGGCTATCGCGAACGCGGCCTTAGGATGGCGGTAGCGGCGTCTTCGCCGGTAGTGGCGCCCGCCGGCGGAAAGGTCAGCTTTGCGGGGCGCTATCGTAGTTACGGCCAAATCATCATCATCGAACATGGCAATGGCTGGAATACGCTGATCACCAGTCTCGATGCTGTGCAGGTCGCCAAAGGCGCAACTGTGGCGCAAGGCGCGGTACTTGGCACATCGGGTGACGGTACTCCCGAAATTGGCGTCGAGTTGCGCAAAAACGGGAGAGTCATGGATATCGCGGCCTTGCTTAACTAACTACGCTTGTCGGGTGGCATCCGGCTTTCGTGGTAAACGCGCTTTCACCAAAGGTTCATGCGCGATATACGAATCAACCTGCTTTAAGGAACGGATTAGCCGATGAAAAACCGCCTGCTGCCCTCGACTATCGCTTTGGCGCTTGCAATCAGCGTACCTGCCACCGTGCTACTGGCGCAAAGCGCGCAGCAAAAGCAAGCGCAGGCCGACCAGTTCCGCGAGCTTGAGGAGTTCCTTGCCGTCTACAAGAAGGTCAAGTCGAGCTATGTCGACAAGGTCGAAGACAAGCAATTGATGGAAGGCGCGATCCAGGGGATGCTCGCCAGCCTCGATCCGCACAGCGGCTTCCTGAATAAATCCGATTTCAGCAATTTGCAGACCCAGATAGACGGTGAATATGGCGGTCTTGGACTGTCGGTGACGCTCGAGGATGAAGCGGTCAAGGTAATCGCTCCTACCAAGGACACGCCAGCTGACAAGGCCGGGATCAAATCGGGCGACTATATCACGCATCTCGATGGCAAGCTGATTTATGGCGGCACCCTCGACGAAGCCGTCGAGGCTATGCGCGGCGTTCCGGGTACCTCGATCAAGCTGACTATCGTCCGCCCGGGCCGCGATGCGCCATTCGATGTCACCGTCACGCGCGCAATCATCGATCTCAAACCAGTTCAATGGGAAGTTAAAGATCGCATCGGACTCATCACTATCACCGGCTTTTCTGAAGAAACCGGCGCTGACGTCGTTTCGGCGGTATCGAGCATCAAGAAATCTTTGGGCGGCAAACCGCTTGGCTATATTGTCGATCTGCGCTCCAACCCGGGCGGGATTCTTGATGAAGCAGTCGCCGTTTCCGACGCATTTCTGTCTGAAGGCGAAATCGTTTCCGAACGCGGCCGTGACAAAAAAGACATCGAACGCTGGTGGGCCGAACGCGCGGTTCCCGGCGACGTGACTGGCGGTGCGCCGATTATCGTTCTGGTCGATGCAGGCTCTGCCTCTGCCTCCGAAATCGTTGCCGGTGCATTACAGGACCATCATCGTGGCCTTGTCATGGGGGAGCGCAGCTTTGGCAAGGGCAGCGTCCAGAATGTGTTGCCGCTGACTCGCGACACCGGCCTCCGTCTTACAGTCGCGCGTTACCACCTGCCTTCGGGCCGTTCGGTGCAGGAAGGTGGGATTAAGCCCGATATCCAGGTGCCTCAGCTTTCGGACCCCGACTACAAGAAGCGAGTCGCCATTCGCGAAACCGACCTTCGCCGTCACCTCGTCAATGAAATCACCGACGACGCGAAGGAACTCGAAGAGGATATCGCCGACGATCCCCGCTTCACGATGACCGCCGAGCAGTTAAAGGCAAAGGGCATCGAGGATTTCCAGCTGCATTATGCGATGGAAACACTCAACCGGCTGGGCTCGAAAACAATGAAGCTCGCCGAAAAGCCTGCGCCAAAGGGTAAGGCACGAAATTAAGTCATGATGTCACGATTTGGTTTGGCGCACTGGCTGGCGTTTCTGTTGCCTGCCGCGCTTCTCGCGGGTGCCTATGGCTCGCAATATTTGGGCGGGCTGTACCCCTGTGAAATGTGCTGGTGGCAGCGTTATCCGCATTTTGAGGCCGTGGTAACTGCCTTCGTCGCCTTTTTCGTCCTCAATCCGCCCTATCGTCATGCGCTGGTCGCGCTGGCCGCCTTGGGCATCCTTACCAGTGGCCTGATCGGCGGGTTTCATGCCGGTGTCGAATATGGCTGGTGGGAAGGTTTGACCAAATGCACCAGTTCGGTCTCGGGTTCAGGCGAGGATCTTTTGAAGTCGATCATGAACGCGCCGCTCATCCGCTGCGACGTAGCGCCGTGGACTTTGTTTGGCATTTCGCTTGCAGGCTATAATTTCCTCTTGTCGGTTGGCGGTTCAATCGCCATTCTCGCTATGATATGGAAAAGCCCCAAAATCTGAAAACCGCCGCGCAGCGTTCCGACGCCATCGCGAGCATGATCCGCGTCAATCAGGCCGGTGAATTCGGGGCGAAACGCATCTATGCCGGGCAACTGGCGGTAATGGGCGATCGTACCCCTGCCGCGCGCAGTATCGCACATATGGCCGAGCAGGAAGAACGTCATTTGTCTGCGTTCGACAAGATGATGGCCGAACGCGGCATTCGTCCGACAGCGCTGCAGCCAATCTGGGATGTCGCCGGTTTCGCTTTGGGTGCAGTAACTGCCGCCATCGGTCCCGAAGCTGCGATGGCGTGTACCGTTGCTGTCGAAACCGAAATTGACCGCCATTATTCGGAACAGCTTGTCGAACTGGGGGATAGCGAACCCGAGCTGTCGGCGATGGTCTTGGACTTTCAGGCGGATGAGCTGGAGCACAAGGCGACAGCATTGGCGGAAGGTGCGGAGCGGGCACCTGCCTATCCATTGATGAGCGCCATTATCCGGATGGGGTGCCGCACGGCGATTGCGGTTTCGAAACGAATCTGACTTTCATCGGTTGTTCAGCTAACAACGCCGATTAAACATGAAATTTCCGGGAGAAACCCAAGTGACTGCATTGTCGAAAATTCTGCTCGCCGCCACCGTACTCGCGCTTACGGCTCCTGCAATGGCGCAAGATGTCCCGGTCAGCCAGGTCGGCGACGAGAAAATCAACCAGCTGATTATCTACGGCGATGATGAATGCCCGCAGAGCCAGGGCGATGAAATCGTTGTGTGCGCGCGGATGGACGAGGCCGCGCGCTATCGCATCCCGTCCAGTTTGCGCGGCGACCCTAACGACCCACGCAATCAGGCGACATCGGAGCGGATCAAAGCTTATGAATATGTGGGTGCCAGCGGCACGATGAGCTGCTCGCCATCGGGTGCTGGCGGCTTCACCGGCTGTGGCCTGAAGGAAATCGACAAGGCCTATGCCGAAAAGGCTCAGGACCCCGGCATCACCTTCGGCCGCCTGATCGCCGCCGAGCGCGCCAAGCGTATGGCAGGAATAGATGCCGAGGCCGCCGAAGTCGAAGCGCGAGTCACCGAATTCGAACAGGGCCGTGCCGAACGCGAGGCGAAATTGCAGGCAGAAATGGATGCCAAGGAAGCCGCCGCTGCGAACTCGCCCGACACTGAGCCGTTGCCGGAGCCCAAATAACTAAAAGCCCAAAGCAGCTCTCATAATGTGAAAGATCGTGTTCTGCTCGATCGTGCCCTTGAACAGATACGCCTTTGGCCCTGTAGCGCGGGCGACGACGTCGTCGCCGCCATGCGTTTCACTCGAAAGGCCGACCAGAGACTGCTGCCGGTAATTCAGCGCGCCGGTGTCTTCCTTGGCCGGATCGGGCCGTTCGGTCGCAGTGACTGCGCCGGGACCATTGGCATAGCCGAGCGTGGTGTAAGCCTTGCCGTCCTTAGCCAGCGTCGGTGTGCCGATGGGGCTTGCAACGACGCCCAAAATCGGATTGCCGCGATCGGGATAGCCCGACATCGTGAACGTGTGGCTATGGTCAGAGGTAACGATGATCAGCGTGTCTTTTAGGTCAACGCTGTCAATCGCCGCTTTGAGCGCTTGATTCAGCGCGACAGTATCCTGAAGCGCGCGGCGGGCATTGCCGCCGTGGTGAGCGTGGTCGATACGGCCTGCCTCGACCATCAGTACATAGCCTTTGCGGTTTTTCGACAGCATTGCGATGGCCTTAGTCGTCATCTCGGCAAGCGATGGCTCCTTGCCGCCCGCCGCCGTTCGGTCCGCCTCGAACTGCATATGCGACGGTTCGAACAGCCCGAGTAGCTTGGATGTCTTTTTGGCGTCGACTGCAGCAAAACCTTCGGCGTTCCAGACATATTGGCCTTCCGGATTGGCTGCTTTCCAAATCGCGGTTAAATCCTTGCCATCGGCGCGCTTGCCTTTGGCTGCCGGATATTCAGAATCGGTTGTGCTGGACGGGAAGAAATGCTGACGCCCGCCGCCGAGCATGACTTCAAGCCCGTTGCCATGCGGCCATTCGATCATCTGCCGAGCAATGTCGGTGCAGCCTGCGGCCTTCGCAGCATCGGGCATGTTGCTGTCAACCTCCCAGTCGCGTTGGGCGACATGGGCATAGGTCGACGCGGGCGTGGCGTGTGTGATCGTTGCGGTTGAGACGACGCCGGTGGCATAGCCCTTGTCCTCGGCAAGCTCGAACAGCGATTGCACTTTATAGGGTGCGGTCGCGGCGCAGTCATTCTCGGTCGCCTCGGGTCCGACGCCGATCACGCCGTTCTTCGTTTTCACACCGGCGACCAGTGCAGTGGCGGTCGGCGCGCTGTCGGCAACTTGCGTGTCGTGCGAATAGGTTTTGACTAGAGCGGTATAGGGCAGGCGGTCCATTTGCGCGACATAGGATTCGCCGTCCAAGCCCTGCTGCTGCCCCTCGAAAATGCGTGCTGCAGTCAGCGTGCTGACCCCCATACCGTCGCCGATGAAGATGATAACGTTGCGCGCCTTGCGGTTGTTGGGCTTGTCTGCGATCAGACGTTTCAGCTCTGTCTGTCCGGCCTTGAGATAGCCGTCGCTGGTGTTTACGGGCGGTTTCGCCGGCTGCGCTATGGCAGGGGCGGCAATCAGGCATGAAGCAAGCAGGAACGAAAGGTTACGCATTATTATCTCCGAATTCAGTATCGTGCTGCGTCGCAGACGATGGTGACATTGTTGTTACTTTACCTTCTCGACTGCAATCCAATCTTTGACCTGCGCTTCTAGCACATCAAGCGGCACCGACCCCTGGCCGAGCACGACATCGTGGAACGCTGTGAGGTCAAATTTCGCGCCCAGTTCCTTGGTCGCCATCGCGCGCAATTCACGGATCTTGAGTTCGCCCAATTTGTAGGCCAGCGCCTGCCCCGGCCAGCTGATATAGCGATTGACTTCGGCTTCGATATTGGCGGCGGACAGGGCGCTGTTGTCGGTCATGAAAGCTATCGCCTGTTGCTTCGACCAGCCCTTGGCGTGGATGCCGGTATCGACGACAAGACGGCAGGCGCGCCACATTTCATAGGACAGCCGCCCCATATCCTTTGCGGGTGTGTCATATAGCCCCATCTCGATGCCTAGCCGTTCCGAATACAGCCCCCAGCCTTCGGTAAAAGCGGTAAAGAACACACCATATTTGCGGAAATCGGAAAGCGGAAGTTCCTGCTGTAGTGCGATCTGATGGTGATGTCCTGGCACTGCTTCATGCACCGACAGCGCAGGGATCTCCCAGAAAGGCCGCTGGTTCAGCTTCGAAGTGTTGACGAAATAGGTGCCCGACAGGCCGATTTCGGGCGAACCCGGATTGTAGTAAGCGGTCGTCGTCCCTTCGGCGGTTTCAGCAGGGATTTCTTTAATGCCATAGGGCAATCGCGGCAACCGGCCAAAGAGCGTTGGCATCTTGCCGTCGATGATCTTGTTGACCCGCGCAACCTTCTCCATCAGTTCCTCGGGCGTCTTCGCATAATATTGCGGGTCGGTGCGCAGATGCTCGATAAAGGCTTCGCGGCTTGGGTAGCCCGCCTTCGTTGCGACCTCTGCCATCTCCGCGCGGATTCGTGCCACTTCATTAAGACCGATTTGATGAATTTGTTCAGGCGTCAGGTCGGTCGTGGTTTCCTCACGCACACGGAAGGCGTAATATTTGTCACCGCCGGGTTGCGCCGACACGCCGGGCGCCTTGGCGCAGGCAGGCTTGTAGCTCGCCTTGTACCAGGCAAGCTGCTTTTGCAGTGCCGGATGAACGATTGTCGCGATTGTTGCCCCGGCTTCACCAGCCAGCGCAAAGAAGTCAGCTTCGCTTATGCTCTCGGGTCGAGGCTGGTGATAGGGTGCCATGAAGCGTGATTTCCGGACGTTGTCGGTTATCAGCCCACTCACCGTCCCCTCAAAGCCCGTCAGCGTCTCGCAAGGCTGCGTATATTTGCCTTTGATCGCCACATTGGCGACCTCGATATTCTCGTCATTGAAGCGTCCATATTGCGTGAGGCGCTTGTTGTAGTTTTCGAAATCGGCCTTGGTCCGGAACCGCAGGTTTTCGGCAATCCCGGCAAATTGCTGGTGCCAGCTCGAATAGGTCGTGAAGTTGATGGCGCGCTGGCCGAAACGGTTGCCTTCGATGGTCGAATTGAGTGTACGGCGCAATATTCCCGCCTCGACTTTTGATGCGGCATCGAGAGTGTTTGCCGGAATGGCGTCTAGCCTTTTTAGGAACGTGGCTGCGTCTTTTGCCCGCCGGTCCTGTGCCGCGAGTGTGTAATCGCCGACCTCACTGGCGTAGGTATCCACGCCGAGCGCGCTGGCATAAATTGGCTGTTCTTTCAGGACGGCCGCCCAAAAAGCATTTACCAATGTCTTAAGATCATCGTTGGCGTTGGCATTGGCGGGTCCGGCCGTAGCCAATGAGATAGCGGCTGCGCTGATCAAATATCTTTTTATCATTTTTACTCTCCCGCCGGTGAATTCAATAATTGTCAACCGCTGCGAACATGGCGGTCACCTGTTCCCGCTCTTCCGTCGACAATTCTGGCCGCCAGATATCGAAAATCAGAACGAGCCGGTCATAGATGCTGTTGTTCCAAGCTTCATGCTCGACGCTGTCATCAAATGCTATCACCTTACCTTCGGTCCACTCGATCGTTTCGCTGCCGACCCTAAAGCCACAACCTGGCGGAACGACCAACGGCAAATGACAAATCAGGCGGCTGTTGAGCATTCCGGTATGCGGCGGAATTTTCGCTCCGGCACGAAGCAATGACAGCATCACAGACGGCGCACGCGGGCCAATATAGCATAGCGGTACATGATCCATCACGGCTTTGAAAATTGTTGGACAGCGTTCAATATTTTCTTCGACCGCTGCGCCATTTTGCCAAAGATACAATGTGCTCCAGTCAGGATTCTCAAGCATCCCGTGAAAGTCGCCCTGTGGCCGCTTGGTATCGGCCTTCATATAGGGCGTAAAACCGGCATGGTCGCCGAGTAGCGCCAACGCCTCTTGACGCATCGCGGGGAATTGGGCCTCCAGCGCGGGAACCCAGTCATATTGAGTAACAACGGCAAATTGCAGATAATCGGTGCCCGGATAATAATGCACTTGCGGCAATTGGGGGTATTGGCGCCGTTCGGGCGGTCGCTCGGCCTCGCCTAGCATCATATCGAGCGACAGCCGGAAGCGCGGATGTTGTCTCGCGCGGGGATACCCGGCGTCGTTCAGTGCGACTAGAAGATGTTGTTTAAACGTCTCCCCGAGCCACGTCACCGCAGCATGTGCGCGCGCAAGCTCGTTATTGGTCTCGGTATTGGCCGAAGGTGACGCTGCGGCCAGTCTGATGGCGGCGGTATAATAGGCATTGGCAGCACGGTTATCGCCCGCATCGCGGCGATGGTCGGCCTTGGCAATCAATGCCAATATGTCCGCACGGTTTTGCGTCAGCCGCGCGTCGGCAACGGACTCGGTCATGATATTCCGGGGTGTAACGGGTGCGGATGTTGGGTTGGCCATGACCGGCACTTTAAGCAACCCGAACACGGTTTTGCAATCACGCGATGGTGCAGGGCCGTTTTGACGCGACCCCGCACCCCGCCCCATTTCCCTCGTTCATCCGAAGATGTGCGACCCGAGGGAGACGCGACGAACCCCAGAAACTGAGGTTTACTACCGGCGAAACGCCCCCGCCGGTCGTTCGTTAATTTCTGTTACGGCGTGCTTGCGCTTTTGCGGCACGAAAACTTTCTTCCATTTCACGGCCCATGCGCTCGAACTCAGGCATCATCATCGTCATCGCGCGGGCAAAGCCGCTCATCATACCCATCGCCTCGCGGCTGCGCTCGCCAAGTTCTTCGGGCAGATAGCGCGCATCGCGGCCCGCAATGTCGGCAATGGTCGAATCGCTTCGGATTCGGCCGCTAACCGTACCGGGACGCGTTCGTTCGATCGCTTCGGCAAAGCGGCCGATGGGTAAATTCATCATCGTAGCAGTGGTGCGTTCGACAACGGCAGCGACGCCTTCCTGCACTGCGGGATCGGACATCTTGTCTGTCATTTCGACAAAACCGGCATCGCCTTCGTCGGCGGCAGTCGAAAAATCATCATCAAACGCCTCAATCGCAGATGGATCGCCGGTACCCGAAACAAAAACGACATCCTGTGCAGCGATCGGCGTGGCAAAAACTGCCAGCAGTGGAAGCGCAACGAGCAAATATCTGGAACGCATAGCAATCATCCTCACTCACCGCCATCGAAGGCGTAGCGGCGAAGGTGCCGTTGCGAGAGTTATTAGATGCAGACGACTTAGCGCAAGCTGAACAACAGGCTCAGCCTACCGCAAGCATGGTAAACGCTTGTAAAACGCGGTGAAGCGTTATTCCGCGGCTTCAAGTGCCTCCGCGTCCGATAGCGGATGACTTAATCGCGTCAGCATTTCCTTCGGACAAATCTGCCAGAATTCGCCGCGACGACGGTCCCAGTCCTCTATGATCGAATGCGACCATTTGCTGTCCGTCGAATGCGCATGCGCCATGACCAAAGCCTTTAGTTGCTCTTCCCAATACATGCTATCGAGCCGCTGCCAGACTATATTGTCAGGGTTAGCCATGCTTGCGAACTCGTTGTCAGGGTCGAGTATGAAAGCCATGCCGCCGGTCATGCCGGCACCGAAGTTGCTTCCGATCTTGCCGAGGATGACGGCAATCCCGCCAGTCATATATTCGAGACCGTTTGAGCCGCAGCCTTCGACAACGACATGCGCGCCCGAATTGCGCACTGCGAACCGCTCGCCTGCCTGACCGGCGGCGAACAGTTTGCCTGAGGTTGCGCCGTAGAGAACGGTGTTGCCGATAATGCTGTTGTCCTGACTGGTGAGCGGCGAGCTCACAGTTGGGCGTACGATGATCGTGCCGCCCGAAAGGCCCTTGCCGACATAGTCATTGGCATCGCCGAAGACTTCAAGCGTAATGCCTTGGCAGAGAAATGCGCCCAGTGACTGCCCAGCCGAGCCGCGAAGACGGACATGGACGTGGCCTTCGGCCAAGCCCTTCATGCCGTAAAGCCGGGTAGTCTCGGAACTGAACCGTGTCCCGACCGCGCGGTGCGTATTGCGGACATTATAGGTGAGCTGCATTTTTTCACGCCGTTCGAATACCGGCATCGCATCACGGATCATCTGCGCGTCAAGGCTGTCGGGTACTTCATTGCGGAAGGTAGGGATCGAAAACCGGCGTGCTTCGTCGGGTGCGTCGACCTTGGCAAGGATCGGGTTCAAATCTAGATCATCGAGATGCTCAGCGCCCCGGCTTACCTGACGAAGCAGTTCGGTGCGGCCGATGACTTCATCAAGCGAGCGATAGCCAAGCTTCGCCAAAATCTCGCGCACTTCTTCAGCGATGAAAGTCATCAGGTTGATCACCTTCTCGGGCGAACCACCGAATTTTTTGCGTAGTTCGTCGTCTTGGGTGCAGACGCCAACAGGGCATGTATTGGAATGGCACTGCCGCACCATGATGCAGCCCATCGCAACGAGGCTCAGCGTCCCGATTCCGAATTCTTCCGCGCCAAGGATCGCTGCGATCACGATGTCGCGTCCAGTCTTCAGCCCGCCGTCGGTACGCAGCTTTATGCGGTGCCGCAGCCCGTTCAGCGTGAGCACCTGATTGGCTTCGGACAGGCCCATTTCCCAAGGCGTTCCGGCATATTTTATACTCGTTTGGGGCGAGGCCCCGGTGCCGCCGACATTGCCCGAAACTAGGATGACGTCGGCATGCGCTTTGGCGACACCAGCGGCAATCGTACCGATTCCTGCCGCGCTGACCAGCTTCACGCAAACACGTGCGCGTGGGTTGATCTGCTTCAAATCGTAAATAAGCTGGGCCAGATCTTCGATCGAGTAAATGTCATGGTGCGGTGGCGGCGAGATCAGCATCACGCCGGGTGTTGAATGCCGAAGGCGTGCGATCATTTCGGTGACCTTGAAGCCAGGGAGCTGCCCGCCTTCTCCCGGCTTTGCACCTTGCGCGACCTTGATCTCTATTTCCTCGCAGGCACCCAAATATTCAGCGGTCACGCCAAAGCGGCCCGAGGCTATCTGTTTGATGACGCTGTTGGCGTTGTCACCATTTTCATAAGGCTTGAAGCGTTTGCTGTCCTCGCCGCCTTCGCCCGAAACGGCCTTTGCACCGATGCGGTTTATAGCGATAGCAAGCGTTTCATGCGCCTCTGGGGAAAGTGCGCCAAGGCTCATACCTGGCGTTACGAAACGCTTGCGGATTTCGGTAATCGCCTCGACCTCGTCAATCGCCACAGGTTCCTTGGCGAAGTTGAATTCGAGCAGATCGCGCAAGTAAATCGGCGGCAGTTCCTTCACGCCTTGCGCAAATTGCGTGTAGGTCGAGTAACTGTCATTGGCGACCGCGCTTTGCAGCAGGTGCATAAGGCCGGCCGAATAGGCGTGCGCCTCGCCACCGTTGCGCTGCTTGTAAAATCCGCCAACGGGAAGGCGCGCAACCGCGCTGTCAAACGCATCCGCGTGGCGATCACGGGCGTTGACGTACAGCGAGTGGTAGCCTTCACCCGAAATCTTGTTTGGCATGCCGGGGAAAAAATCGTTAACCAGCGCGCGGCTCAATCCAACCGCTTCGAAGTTATATCCGCCGCGATAGCTGGAGATGACCGCGATGCCCATTTTGGACATGATCTTGAGCAAGCCTTCGTTGATCGCAGTGCGGAAGTTCGCAACGCCTTGTTCGAGCGACAGCCCGCCTAAAAGGCCGCGTACATGGCGGTCAGCAATCGAGGCCTCGGCAAGATAGCCGTTGACCGTGGTCGCGCCGACACCAACTAGGACTGCAAAATAATGGGTATCGAGACACTCGGCGGACCGAACATTGATGGAAGAATAGCTGCGTAAGCCATTGCGGACGAGATGCGTGTGCACGGCTGCAGCCGCAAGGATCATTGCAATTGCCACGCGGTCGGGGCCGATATTTTCATCGGTAAGGAAAAGTTCGGACTTGCCCATCCGAACCGCTTCAACCGCCTCCTCGCGGATGCGGGAAATCGCCGCGCGCAAACCTTCCTGCCCTTCCGATATGTCATAGGTGCAGTCGATTTCGGCAGCAACCGGACCAAACGCAGCCTTAAGCTTGTGCCACTCCGCCGCCGTCAGGACCGGACTGTCGAGCACCAGTACGTCGGCGTTCTGGCTCTTTTCTTCCAAGATATTGGCAAGGTTCGAGAAGCGCGTCTTCAAGCTCATCACATGCCGTTCGCGCAAACTGTCGATTGGCGGGTTGGTGACCTGACTGAAATTCTGGCGGAAGAACTGGCTGATCAGACGAGGCTTGTCGCTGATGACGGCGAGCGGGGTATCGTCGCCCATCGAGCCGATGGCTTCCTTGCTGTCCTCGATCATCGGCGCAAGGATCATCTCGACATCTTCCAACGTCATGCCGGCGGCGATCTGTCGCTTGGTCAGTTCGGCGCGAGTCCATGCCGGCAGAGGCTCACCTGCTGCCTCGGGCAGATCGCTGATTGCGCGGAAACCTTTAACTAGCGCACCATAATCCTGCTCGGCGGAGATCCGGTCCTTGAGTTCGCCATCGCGGTATAACTTGCCCTCCTCGAGGTTGACCGCAATCATCTGTCCGGGGCCAAGGCGGCCCTTTTCCAATATCGTCGACTCGGGCAAAACGACCATTCCGGTTTCGGAACCGATGACGAGCAGATTGTCCGTAGTCCGGCTATACCGCAGCGGACGCAGCGCGTTGCGGTCGACGCCCGCGACTGCCCAATTTCCGTCAGTCATCGCGAGCGCGGCGGGCCCATCCCACGGCTCCATCACCGACGCCATATATTCATACATCGCACGGTGGGTGGCAGGAATGTTGGGGTTCGACTGCCATGCTTCAGGGATCAGCATCAGCTTTGCGGTCGGTGCCTCCTTGCCCGAGCGCACAAGCGTCTCAAACACGGCATCGAGTGCCGCCGTGTCAGACGATCCGGCTGGAATCACGGGCTTAATATCGTCTGACTGCGCGCCAAAGGCGATACTTGCCATCTTGATCTCGTGGCTTTTCATCCAGTTCTGGTTGCCGCGGATAGTGTTGATCTCGCCATTGTGCGCGAGGCCGCGGAAGGGCTGGGCCAGCCACCATTGCGGGAAAGTGTTGGTCGAATAACGCTGGTGGAAAATCGCGACGCGGCTTTCGAACCGTTCATCCTGCAGGTCGGGGTAGAAAACCGACAGACTTTCGGCGAGGAACAGACCTTTGTAAACAATCGACCGGCACGACAGCGAGCAAATGTAAAAATCGCGGATTTGCGCGGCGATGATCTTCTTCTCGATCCGGCGGCGAATGAGGTAGAGATTCTTCTCGAACTCGGTGGCATCGACTTCGTCGGGCATTGGTCCGGCAATCATGATCTGCTCGATCTCTGGCCGCGTTGCCTGCGCCTTCGTTCCGATTACCGACACATCGACCGGAACTTGGCGCCAGCCGTAAATCGTGTAGCCAGCGTCGATGATTTCCGCCTCGACAATAGTCCGGCAATTTTCCTGCGCGCTCAGATCGGTGCGAGGCAAGAACACCATCCCAACTGCCAGCCGGTTCGGCATTGGCCGGTGGCCGCTATCCGAAATCGCATCGTCAAAGAAACGCACGGGCAGATCGATGTGCAGTCCCGCGCCGTCGCCTGTCTTGCCATCGGCATCCACTGCGCCGCGATGCCACACGGCCTTCAGAGCTTCAATCCCGGCTGAAACGACCCGCCGCGAAGGCTTGCCGTCGGTCGCCGCGATTAGGCCAACGCCGCAGGCATCGCCTTCGGATTCGGGATGATACATGCCATCGCGGGCGAGGCGTTCATGCTCTGGGGTGGGGAAGTGCGTCATGCTGCAACCTTCTCTCGGCTGGCGTTGGATTTCAGATAATTGTGCATATGCTCGGTCACATCCCGCCCATCGCGGATTGCCCACACGACAAGGCTGGCACCTCGCACGATGTCGCCGATCGCGAATACACCATCGAGATTGGTCATCATCGTTGTGTGATCGACGCGTATAGTGCCCCAGCGGGTGACGCCCAAGTCGGGCGCGTTGAACAGTATGGGCAGGTCTTCAGCTTCGAAACCGAGTGCCGTTATCACCAGGTCTGCGTTTAGCGTGAAGTCGCCCTCGGGGTCATTCTCAGGCGCGCGGCGACCGCTGGCATCGGGCGCGCCAAGTCGCATCTTGCTTACATGCACGCGCTCGACCTTATCATCGCCATCGAAGCCCTTGGGGCCGGACAGCCAGACAAATTCGATGCCTTCTTCCTCCGCATTGGCGACCTCGCGTTGCGAGCCGGGCATATTTTCGCGATCACGGCGGTACAGGCATTTGAC
The DNA here is from genome assembly GCA_031362665.1 of Sphingomonadales bacterium. GTDB lineage: Bacteria > Pseudomonadota > Alphaproteobacteria > Sphingomonadales > Sphingomonadaceae > Sphingorhabdus_B. The sequence goes on along the minus strand of JANLSY010000185.1, from coordinate 17,855 downwards.
TGACTTTGCATCCTGCCGGATAGCGGTCCGCACACAATCCATCGCAGTATCGCCGCCGCCAATGACGACAACGTCTTTACCCTCGGCATTGAGCGCACCGTTGTCGAAGGCTTCTACCGTATCGCCAAAGCCCTTGCGGTTCGAGGCAGTCAGATAATCTAGAGCGGGGACAATCCCGTTGAGACCGATGCCCGGCTTCTTGATGTCGCGTGCCTTGTAAACGCCGGTGGCTATCAAAACCGCGTCATGCTTGGCGCGGAGGTCGTCGAGCGAGGCATCACGCCCGACTTCGAAATTGGCATGGAAGATGATGCCCGCATCTTCGAGCCGATTGATCCGGCGCATGACGACATCTTTCTCGAGCTTGAATCCGGGGATGCCGTAAGTCAGCAACCCGCCCATCCGGTCGTAGCGATCGTAGACATGGACTTCATAGCCAGCGACGCGTAAATATTCCGCGGTGGTGAGGCCACCTGGCCCTGCACCTATGATTCCGACCGATTGGCCCCGCAACGGGCCAACTTCGATCGGTTCGACCCAGCCTTTTTCCCATGCCGTGTCAGTGATATATTTCTCAACCGATCCGATGGTGACCGCGTCGTGGCCAGAAAATTCGATAACGCAATTGCCTTCGCAAAGCCGGTCCTGCGGACAGATGCGGCCGCATATTTCCGGCATTGTACTAGTGAGGCTCGAAAGCTCATAGGCCTCGCGCAGTCGGCCCTCAGCGGTCAAGCGTAGCCAGTCGGGAATATGGTTGTGCAGCGGGCAATGCACCGAACAATAAGGCACTCCGCATTGCGAACAGCGCGAAGCCTGTTCTTCGGCTGCCTGTGGCGCGTAGCGGTTGGCGATCTCTGCAAAATCCTCGGCACGCAGTTTGGCGGCCCGTTTTTCGGGAAAAGCCTGCGGCTGTGATACAAATTTGAGCATGGGATCTTTGGCCACAACGCACTCCTTGAAGATGCGCCGCACATAGGGTGGCAGTCGGCCAAAGTCACGCGTAAAACATAATAATAGGTCAGTATTTATGACTTATATTGCGATATATGAATGCAAATTTCCAACACCCGTAATAATATTACAATAAACTAATACCGCATCGGCCCTATCTCTGCGCCAGCCAAATCAAAGCAGCCACGCCTGCGACGATTCGATACCATGCGAATGGACCGAAGCCATAGCGGGTCACTACCGCCAGAAACGCCTTTATGACGATCCAAGCGACCACAAACGAAACGAAGAAGCCGATACCAATAAGACCCAAATCATCCATGCTGACCGCGTCGCGGTGCTTGAACAATTGTAATATGGTTGCTCCTGTCAGCGTCGGCATCGCAAGGAAGAAGCTGAATTCCGCAGCCGTCTTGCGGTCTACGCCAAGCGACATAGCCCCAAGAATAGTTGCTCCCGAGCGCGAAACTCCCGGTATCATCGCGAGGCACTGCACCAGCCCGATGAGCGCGGATGTGCGTACCGATAGCGCGGCAACCCCACCACTTTCCTCCGGCTTTGCATATTTCTCGACAATCAAAATGCCTATGCCGCCTATAATCAGCGCCCAAGCGACAATCACCGCGTTTTCGAGCATGACCTCGATTAAATCGCCAAAGGCCAGCCCCAGCACCACCGCAGGGGTAAAGGCGAGCAACAGGTTGCGCACAAAGGCTACCGCGCCCGCTTCCCATGTGAACAGGCCCTTGAACACTTCCAGAAATGTTCGCCAATATAAAACTACCACCGCCAAAATCGCGCCGGGTTGTATGGCGATGTTGAAAATCGCCCAGCGTCCCGCATCATAGCCTAATAATTCGGTTGCAAGTATCAGGTGGCCAGTGGATGAGACAGGCAAGAATTCGGTAAGACCCTCGACAATGCCGAGGATGATCGCAACCCAGATATCGGTCATGCCGCCGAAGCCTGCCCGAAACGCCCATGTTTGCGATAGATATCCAGCCAGTCCTCTGCGACTGTATCGAGGGGAGTTGGTACGATGCCGAATGCGGCGAGGCCATCCTTGCCAGTTACCACATTGTCGCTACCCAGCATCTTGAACTGATCCATGGTAATCGGGGCGCCGGGAAGCCAGCCTGTCGTTTTGGCGAGTAGCTTGGCAGCGAAGTCGGGAACCGGCGCAAACACCGGATCGCGGCCGATGGCGTTTGCAATCCAGCGATTGAGTTCGAGCATCGTCAAGACTTCAGGCCCGCCCAATTCGAACGTGTCGCCGCTTTCGTCCGCTAGCGCTGCGGCAACCGCCTTCGCCACATCGCCGACAAACACCGGCTGAAATTTTGTATTCGCGCCAATTACCGGCACGACCGGCAACATCCTGATCAGCCCTGCAAAGCGGTTGATGAATTGATCCTCACGACCGAAAACAATAGAAGGCCGCAGGATCGTTGCAGATGGAAAGGCCGCACGCACCGCCGCTTCGCCCGCCGCTTTGCTCCGTCCATATTCGGCTTCACTCTGCGCATCAGCTCCGATTGCCGAAATATGTACCAGCGCCCCAACACCAGCTGCGACTGCGGCCCTTGCCACATTGGCCGCGCCAATATGCTGCACGGCGTCCATGTTATCGAAGCTGCCGACCAGATTGACCACTGCATCCGCATCCGCCACCGCCCGTGCCACACTCCCTGGTTTGCGCACATCGGCGGTGATCAATTGCACCTGCCCCAGATTGCCGAGCGGCTTAATATGCATCGCGCCCGCCGGGTTGCGACAGGCAATACGCACCCGCGCGCCCTGTGCGAGAACGGCCTGCGCAACATAACGGCCCAAAAACCCGCCGCCGCCGAATATCGTAACCAATCTGCCCTGCATGAAAGCTCCGTCTTTTGCTGGCCGCCGCTTTGCACCAGCGTCCTTGTGCTTTCAAGGATATATGCGAAAAACTGGCAGCTGGGCACTCGCTACTTTCGGGTGAAGCGGATAGTCTCTCCTCCAGAAGCTGTAATGACTAACGCGCCCTCCGGCGTGACGCTCGCCGACTGCGCTGTCTCGATCAGCGAGCGATAGGCCTGTTCCTGGTTCATCAGCGCCGGCGGACACATCATCCGCGTGCCAATCATCGGCGGGTAGATCTTGAGAGTATCGCCGCTAAGCTGGTAATTAGCGGAAAATCCGTTGCAGCCCGACTTGCCGCCAACTTTGCCATCGCTGCCGAGCATCAGCGTAACTTCGCTATTGTCGACCACGCCCCTGCTGCCAATATCCTCGGCGCGCCACCACACGTCTTTGACCGCCATCGCCTGCTTTACCAAAGGTTCAACCAGTTCCTGCACCTCAGCGCGCTTGGTCTTGCGGTTGTAGAGGCACAGCATCTTGGCTTTGGCGCCCTTCATATGCGGTTGCGGCCAGGTGCCTGTGACCACCCGCGCGTCGATGCCGACCCGGTCCGAATAGCGCGCCGGTCCGCCGACCGCGGCGCCGCCGAGGTTTGCAGCCTTGAGGCATGCGTCCTCCGACACCTTGTCGAGCTTTGCCCAGCTATCGGGCGTGGCGGCAAGGGCAGGGGCAGCAATGGCAACTGCCGCGGCGATCATAACTGAACCGCGCATCGATCAGTACCCGGTTCGCGTGCACAACACGTCGGCAAGATAGACGCGATTATAGATGGTTTCCTGCGTCTGGCTCGCCGATCCGCCATAGCCTATGTTCTTGCAATAGTTATCAGCGGTTTGTGCCGCGCAATTGGCGGTCGAACTGCCATTGGGGCAGGATAATATGCGATATCCGTTGCGACCGGGTGCGGGGAAAAATTCACCAGACATGCCACGCAGCGATGTGCCGGCCGGCGGATCGGGTTGAACCGGGGGTGCATAGCCTATGGGCCGCATCGACTGGACGGCGTAGAGCAAAGGATAAACCCGGCGCAGGTCATTCTCGTCGGCTGAAACCCTGAAGCATGGCGAGCGGTAGCGGGCGCGCGCGCACAATTCCCATGTGCCCGATCGCACTCGGATCGAGCGGACCGACCAGGCCAGCCCCAAATTGCTTTTCGCCTCGCCCACAAAAACTGCCGGCCCACGGAAATCTTGGTCGCGATAAATAGTTGCTTCGCCGCGGCCCATGGGCGCCATCTTGTCAGTCTGCGCCCAAGCCGCTGCGGCGACCGCCACTCCAGCCGTTGCGGACAACATTAATCGGGTAGTTTTCATGTCATCCTCCTCTTTGGCTGTAATGCGACACCAGCGACCTCTACCCCCGAATCGGGCAGATAGAATTGAATATGATGAACCTTTTCAACGTGCAGGCTGACACAATCGCCGATATCTTACCAGCAACATGTTGTTACACTTTTATTCCGGAGCGAACCGACCGCACCCTTCGCGCGGACGTTGACAAAGTCGCACCACCAATTGAAGGAGCGCGCCTAAGGTGCGCGTGGAGGCAGTGGCGATCACCGAAGTGATGAAGTTGCTTGACCGCACCGCTTTCGCCTAACCCCTCAACACTCCACCACATTCACCGCCAGCCCGCCTTGCGAGGTTTCCTTATATTTGTCGCGCATGTCGGCTCCGGTTTGCCGCATCGTTTCGATGACCTTGTCGAGGCTGACCATGTGCGATCCGTCGCCCATCATGGCGAGGCGGGAGGCGTCGATGGCTTTGACGGCGCCCATCGCGTTGCGCTCTATGCATGGGATTTGGACGAGCCCGCCTACCGGATCGCAGGTGAGGCCGAGATTATGCTCCATGCCGATTTCGGCGGCATTCTCAACCTGCGCATTGGTGCCGCCCAGCGCCGCGGTCAGCCCTGCGGCGGCCATCGAGCAGGCAACGCCGACTTCGCCCTGACAGCCGACCTCCGCGCCCGAAATCGAGGCGTTGCGTTTGTACAGCGCGCCGATGGCGGCGGCGGTGAGCAGAAAGATGCGGCGGCTTTCCGGACCGCCGCGATAGCAGCGTTCGTGATAGCGCATGACGGCGGGGATGATGCCCGCCGCGCCATTGGTCGGCGCGGTGACGACGCGGCCACCGGCGGCATTCTCTTCGTTCACGGCCATCGCCCACAGGTTGATCCAGTCGAGCTGAGCCAATGGTTCGTTCAGCGCGCGGTCGGCTCTGGCGACCAGTTCGGCGGCAAAGGACGGCGCGCGGCGCTTGACGTTGAGGCCGCCGGGCAGGGTGCCGGTTTGCTGACACCCGCGATCGATGCTGTCGGACATCGCGGCGGCCACCGTGTCCAGCCCGGCGTTGACCTCGGCCGCGTCACGGCTAGCGCATTCGTTGGCAAACATCATTTCGGCGAAGGTCAGCCCGCTTGTCTCGCCGAGCCCCAGTAATTCGTTGCCAGAGCAATAGGCATAAGGGACGGAAGGCGCGAGGTCGTCGCGCGCGTTGCGGCCCGCCTCGTCCTCGTCAACGACAAAGCCGCCGCCGACCGAATAATAGAGGCGCCGCCGCAGCAGTTCGTCACCGTCTCCATAAGCCTCGAACGCCATGGCGTTGCTATGGAATGGCTGCCGCTCGCGCTGGTGGTATCGCATATCGGTGGCTGGGTCGAAGGCGACCTCGTGATGGCCGAGCACGGCGATGCGCTTTGTCTCGCGGGTCTGAGCAATGAGCGCGGGGATCGCGTCGATATCTGCGGTGGCGGGGGCTGCGCCGGTCAGGCCGACGATGAGCGCGGTGTCGGACGCATGGCCCTTGCCGGTCAGCGCCAGCGACCCGTACAGGTCGATGGCGATATGGCGGGTAGCCTGAAGCATATCGTGCGCCTTGAGATGCTCGCAAAAACGCCGCGCCGCTACCATTGGCCCGACGGTGTGCGAACTCGAAGGACCGACGCCGATCTTGAAAAGGTCGAATACCCCGGCTGTCATGCAGGGATTTTGGCGGCGTGAGATATAGCAATCAAACGCGCGATAAGCTGATCGTGGATCACACAGGCGCTATGTGGTTCGGACATAGCCCGCTTATGACCGTGCCCGCCGCGCCGCACAACCACTACGTTCAGGGCGGTCTATACTGATGGTGCTTGATTTTACTTTCGGTTGCTGTCAGCAGTTAATGATAACGTTCACAAAATCGTGCGGGAGTGGATTTGATGCGGTTCGATCGATTGGCGGCTTTGTGTGCCTTCGCTTTGGCAGGTTGTGCATCTTCGATAGCCTCGACCAATTCGCCGGATGCTTTATCTGCAAACACGCAAGCGACCGCAAACCCCGCGCTTTGGCCAACCGCCGCCACTCCGCCGGCGATCACCGATGCCAAAACGGAAAGCGAAATTTCGGCGTTGTTGTCCCGAATGACCGTCGAACAAAAAGTAGGCCAGTTGATCCAGGCGGACATCAGTTCGATCAAGCCCGACGACCTTGCGCGCTATCCGCTGGGCTCAATCCTGGCCGGTGGCAATTCCGGCCCTTATGGTGACGAACGGGCGAATGCCGCGCAGTGGAAAAAGCTCGTCGACGCGTTTCGCGATGTATCGCGCAAATCGGGCGCCGGTATCCCGATATTATTTGGCGTAGATGCGGTTCACGGCCATTCCAACCTGCCCGAAGCAACTATTTTCCCGCACAATATTGGTCTTGGTGCAGCGCGCGATGCCGACCTGATCGAACGGATCGGCGTTGCCACCGCGGCCGAGATTTCCGGAAGTGGGATCGAATGGACCTTTGCGCCAACGCTTGCCGTGCCGCAGGACTTGCGCTGGGGACGGAGCTATGAAGGATATTCGTCCGACCCGGCATTGATCGCCAGCTACGCCCGCGCAATGACCGTCGGGTTGCAAGGACAGATGGTTGCCGGAAAACCGCTGGATGCACAGCGCGTTGCCGCGACCGCCAAGCATTTCCTTGCCGATGGCGGAACAATGGATGGACGCGATCAGGGCGATGCGCAAATCGGCGAGGCAGAGCTGATTGCAAAGCATGCCCAAGGCTATCCCGCGGCAATCGATGCAGGCGCATTGACGGTAATGGCCAGCTTTTCGAGCTGGAATGGGGTGAAGCATCACGGCAATGCCTCGCTGCTGACTGGAGTGTTGAAGGATCGAATGGGATTTACCGGGCTGGTTGTCGGTGACTGGAATGGCCATGGCCAGGTCGCGGGATGCGCGCCGACCGATTGTCCGGCTGCGATCAATGCCGGGCTCGACCTGTTCATGGCACCCGACAGCTGGAAAGCGCTATTTGACTCAACGCTGGCGGCGGCACGCGACGGGCGAATCTCTAAGGCACGGATTGACGATGCGGTCCGCCGTATCTTGCGCGTCAAATACAAGCTGGGGCTGATGGGTGACGCCCGGACAACGCGCGGTGATACATCGTTGGTTGGCAAAAAGGAGCATTTGCAGCTAGCCCGCGAAGCCGTATCGAAGTCGCTTGTCCTGCTGAAGAATGATGCCGGGGTGCTGCCGATCCGCAATGGCGCACGCGTGCTGGTTGCGGGATCGGGCGCTGACAATATGGCGATGCAGGCCGGTGGCTGGACGATCAGCTGGCAGGGCACCGATACCACTGCGGCAGACTTTGCCAATGGCCAGACGATAGGTCGCGCCATTTCCGAAGCCGTTAAGGCAAATGGCGGGACTGCAATGATTTCGGCGGCGGGCACGTTCGAGGCAAAGCCCGACGTCGCGATCGTCGTGCTCGGCGAAAAGCCATATGCGGAGTTTGAAGGCGATGTACCGCATCTCGCATTCCAGCCGCAATCATTCGAACAAGACATGATCGCGCGGTTCAAATCGCAGGGTATCCCGGTAGTCGTCCTGTTCCTGTCTGGCAGGCCAATGTTTACCGGCAAGATCATCAATCAGGCGGATGCTTTCGTTGCTGCATGGTTGCCCGGAACGCAGGGTGCAGGCGTTGCGGACGTGCTCGTGGCGGGTCGTAACAACAAAGCGCCGCGCGACTTTACCGGACGCTTGCCGTTCGCCTGGCCCGCCGATGCGCGGTCGCCTTTTATCGATCCTTTATTCCCGCTCGGCTACGGGCTCGATTACGGGCATTCGGGCAGGCTTGCGCAGGTCAACGAAGATCCAAGGGTCGATATGTCATCGCTAGCCACGGCCACAAAATATTTTGTGCGCGGCAAGGTTCCTGCGCCCTGGAACCTGCAAATGGACGGTTCGATCAGCACGCGGGCAGTGGACCTTTCGGCACAGGAAGACGCGCGACAGTTTACGTGGAACGCCGACGGCGCGTTCGTCGTCAACGGCCCGGCAGTCAACCTCTCCAAACAACTTGACGAGGGCTGGACGCTGTTGATCGACTGGCGGATTGACCGGGCGGCTACAGGGCCAGTCATGCTGTCATTTGGCGGTGCGACGATTGATATTCAGCAGGCGATACGCGCCTTGCCTACCGGAACCCCGGTACAAACCCGCATAGCATTGCGCTGTTTCGCCGATGCCGGTGCAAAATTCGATGCGGTCGGTTCCCCCATACGTATGCACGCGGCAAAAGGGCTTGTTGCCACCATCCGGTCCGTTCATATCGAAGCAACAACACAAAGTGCGTCATGCCCCCGGTAAAGCGCGCTGAATAGAGGGAGAGAGAAGATGGCATTGGCACCCGGCGCAGTCGAAACATCCGGTTCGGATGAGACGCATATCGATGCTCCCCAACTGCAATTGTTCGTGATGGGTCTGTTCTTCATCTTCGGCGGGATCACCAGCCTGAACGATGTCATCATTCCAAAGCTCAAAGAGCTGTTCACGCTCAACTACACGCAAGCGATGCTGGTGCAGTTCTGCTTTTTTGCGGCTTATGCGGTCATCGGTATTCCCGGCGCACGGCTCGTCAAGAAAATCGGCTATATGCGCGGCGCGGTCGCTGGATTGCTGACGATGATGGCAGGATGCCTGTTATTTATTCCGGCCAGCCAGACCGCGACTTATGGCGTGTTCCTGCTGGCGTTGTTCGTGCTGGCGAGCGGCGTGGTCATCGTGCAAGTTGTCTCCAACCCGCTGATCTCGCTGCTGGGCAAACCCGCCACCGCACACAGCCGTCTGACCTTTGCCCAAGCGTTCAATTCGCTTGGCACCACGATATTTCCAATTGTCGGCTCGATATTGATCCTCGGTGGATTGGCGACGGTTACTGCCGACCAATTGTCGGGTGTCGAGCTCGATGCGTATCGCACCGCAGAGAGCCAGGCGATTGTGAACGGCTATCTCGGCATTGCGGTCGCGCTGGCGATTGTTGCTGGCGTGGTCTGGATGTTCCGCAACGCGCTGAAGGGCGAAAAGCATGAAGCGAGCGAAGGTCTGGCCGGCCTCGACCTTTTGAAACGGCCACGCTTTGGTTTCGGTGCGTTGTGCATCTTCCTTTATGTGGGTGCTGAGGTTTCCATCGGTTCGCTGATCGTGAATTATCTGATGCAGAGCCATGTCATGGGGCTGCAAGAACAGGCGGCCGGCAAGCTGATCGGACTTTATTGGGGCGGCGCGATGGTCGGCCGCTTCATTGGTTCGGCGGTGTTGCGCGTATTGAGCCCGGGCAAAGTGCTAGCCTTTGTGTCGATTGCAGCGATTGGATTGCTGATTATATCGACGCAGACGACGGGCACCTTTTCAGGCTATAGTTTGCTTGCGGTAGGTTTAACCAACGCCATCATGTTCCCGACAATCTTCACGCTCGCTTGCGAGAAGCTTGGTTCGCGCGCAGCCGACGGTTCGGGCATCATCAATGTTGCGATTGTCGGCGGTGCGGTCATTCCGTTGCTGACCGGCATTATCGCTGATTTGACGTCCAGCCTCGCGATTGCTTTCATGCTGCCGATGGCATGCTATGCGATTATCGCCGGGTTCGGATTTTACGCGCGCAGACCTGCCTAGATTTCCGCAATCTGGCGCCGTATGGTCAGCAGTAAAGCCGAAGCAATCATCGCAAGGCCAGCCAGTAGCAGGAACAACGTGTCGAAGCCGTAAGCGGGGACGAGAGCCAGTGTCAGCCATGGCATAATCAATGACGGGACGGTGTTGGTCAGATTGAAAATACCAAGGTCTCGCCCCCGTGTGTGCGGTCGCGGCAGCACGCGCAATGTCTGGCTGGTGTGGAGTGCCAGAAACACGCTGCTGGCCAAACCGAACGCGACATAGCCAGCGATTGCAAATGGCAGGTTCGGTGCAAAGGACATGATCAGAAGCCCAGCCGCGGCAATAGCCGATCCCCAGACTAGCGGCAGGATCGGCCGATTGGCGCGGTCGGACCAGCGACCGACGGCGAGCGCCAGAAAAACGGCTAGGCCCAGCACCAAAGCAAATATGCTCGCAGCATCGTTTTCGCCGAAATCGGGATCGAGACTGCGAAACCACAACAAAAGGAACGCGAACAATGAAGCCTCGGCGATCTGGACCAGCAAACGCGCCAGCCACATCCGGATTGCGGCACGTCGGGTAGCGAACACGTGCGCGTCGATTGGGTTTGCGTCTATGGTGCGCTGCATCAACTGCGGCATCGCGACAGGCTTGCCGAACAGCAAAACGGGTCCGACCATCAACATAACCAATATAGCGACGAGTGATTCCCGATTTTCGAACGGCGCGAACCCCTGCAACGTCACGATAGCCCCAGACAGCGCACCTAATGCAGGCGCTAGCGCCAGCAAGCCCCCAAGCAGCCCCTTCTGCGAGTCTGGAATGCTATCGCCCGCCCAAGCGCCAAGCGGGGCGAGCATCATATTGAGGCCGATTTGCCAGAAGACAATCATGATGATGAGCACCACCGGACTTGTCGCCAGTGGTATCGTGAGGAGCAGCAACGATGACAAAACCAGCCCAGCCCATATCCACGGCCGCCTTGCCCGTGTCACATCGCTTGCCCATCCGAAACCGATGTTGGCAAGGCTTGCAGATATCGCGCCTGCAAAGGCAGCGATGGCCAGCATATTGAGCGCATTGTCGCCTGCCAAGCCAGAGGCGCGGACCGGCAACAATATCGTCAGGAAGGGAATATAGGCGACCGCGCCACCTGACACTGCAAGCGCGTAAAGATACATGAAGCGCGCCGATTGCTGGTCTGGGGCGACGGTCGTTATGTCAGGCACCGTCGCGTGGGCGTGCAGTGCTGCCGCGCTCGACAAGATTGCCCTCGGTAACCACCGGTTGATGCTGTACCGCCGTGTCGCCGTTTGTAATCAGCAGTTCGACCGCTTTTGAAAAAGTCGCCGCGATGGGCTGATCGATGGCGGTGAGTTTCGGGTCGGTGAAGCGCACAACGGGCGTATTGTCGAAACTGATCAGCGACAGGTCATCGGGCACTTTCAACCCGCGCTGGTTTGCGGTGTCCAAGGTCGCAAGCGTCATCTGGTCATTACTTGCGATAATCGCTGTCGGCGGTGTATCCAGACCAAGCAGTTTGTTCGCCGCGATTACCCCGCTTTCGTAACTAAAGTCGCCCCTAGTACATAGGTTGTGGTGAGGTAGGCCGGCTGCCTCCATCGCTTCGCGCCACCCGTCTGTCCGCCAGTTCGATAGGTCATATTCTTCCGACCCCGCGATAAAGCCAATACGGCGATGCCCCAAGGCGATCAGATGCTCGGTCGCCCGGCGTGCCGACCCCTCATCGTCCATCGTCATCGCAATGCCTGGCCCCGGCGTCATCGAACCTATCCGCGCGAACGGTATTTTCCGCTTGGCTAGAAAGCCGGTGATTAGGGGATTTTCCGAGTGCGGCGGAGTCAGGATCACGCCGTCTGGCTGTAACGCAGCAATCGTTGCGCCCAGTTCGCGCTCGACATGATCGTTATGCGTATCGACCAGCTCGAATATCATCCGGTAGCCGTGCTCGGCACATTTCAGCATTCCGCCGAGCAGCATCTGGTCAACCCAGTCGGTGCCTTGCCGTGTCCGCCAGTCGGCGATGGTGCGCTCGCGGTCGTTGATCGCCAGGATCAGATAAGAGCGCGAACCGCTCATCCGCTGCGCGGCAATCGAGGGCACATAGCCGAGCTTGTCAATTGACGCCTGCACGCGCTCCTTCATCGAAGGCCGCACATTGGGTTCGTTATTGATAACACGGCTTACCGTCTGCAGGGAGACCCCCGCATCGGCCGCTACGTGCTTGATCGTGATTGCCTGACGGCGTCTCGCCATCTTTTAACTGCCCTCGTTGACGCCCTGCATGCAGGCCAGCCCTTTTTCTCTATCATCCGCGCACTGGTATATCCGGATCCAATCGATGAGAAAATCCACCGGAGCTACATTTACTGCAACTCCTTTGTCGTTGTTTTTCTCTGACAGCCCACCCCCGATGGCAAGATTTGCCATGATGTAGAAGGGCTGGTCGAATGGTGCAACCGCGTTTGATTTCGCAAGCGGCGACGCGCTGTCCCATTGACCGGCCTTCACCTCCCAATATTTCCGGCCATCGAGATAGAAACGCATCAGTCCCTCGCCCCATTCGAGCGTCCAGACGTGGAAGTCGTCGGACGGGAGGGCGTTTGTAGGAAGCGCTACTCTGGTATCGAGGAATTTGTTCTTGGGCGCGTAATCCCCGAAATGCAGCGCGCTAATCATCCGGTTTTCACCGACTTCGCCGTTACAAGTATCGCAGGTTGCGCCGAGATTGACGCCCTCCAATATATCGATTTCGCCCGAACGCGGCCATCCGCCGTACATATTGTCAGCAGGCATCATCCACACGGCTGGCCATGTTCCCTGCCCTTTGGGAGGCTTGGCGCGAAATTCGATCTTGCCATATCTCCAACTGGCAAGGCCTAAGGTGCGTATCTTAGCCGAAGTAAATTCCTGAGTCTTTTTGGGATTGGGTTTGTCGGCGATTTCGGGCGGGCGATCAGGTCCGGTGAACTGTTCCTTGCGGGCTTTAAGATGCAGCACGCCATCTATGACGCGGATATTGTCTGGCCGGTCAGTATAACATTGACGCTCCTGATTACCTCCACCCCAGCAGGATTGCTCCGGCTTCCACTTTTCGCGGTTCAGTTCGGTGCCATCGAATTCATCGGACCAGACAAGATCCCATCCGACTTTGGCCGGTTGCGCGTTGAGCGTTGCGGATGTGCATCCGGACAATCCCACAATCGCGGAGAGCAAAAACATCCGGAAGGGCATATATTTTCTCCTTGGGACCAAAAAAGAACGGGCCAAAGTCATATGACCAAGGCCCGTCCATTGCGACGCCGATTTCAGAGCGTTAAAATTCGAAACGTGCCAGGAAGGTATATCTCCGGTCGTTTCGGAAAGCCGATCGCGTGGCCCGCGTTCCAGCAAAGTCGATGACCTGCGATGTTTGTGTCACTTCGTCCAGCAAGTTCACGCCCTGCACGCCCAGTTTCAATTGTTTGCTGACGGTCACAAAAATTGAAGCATCAAGCTGTCCCGTTGCTTCACCGTAAATGGGCGAGAACGGGAAGATCACGTCGCGCGGGGTCTGCAGGAAGTCAGATCGCCAGTTATACGCGGCACGGGCGGAGATGGGGCCTTTTTCGTAAAATGCGACCGCATTCACTGTGTGTTTTGACACGCCGGCCAGCGGCAGTCCGCCAGTGAACGGACTTTGTTCGGCGCCCAGATTCGAGTTGTTGAAATCGCCTGCATCGACATAGGTGTATGTCAGCTGCGCACCCAATCCGCTTAGGAAACTTGGCAGGAAGTCGTAGGTTTGCTGATAAGCGATTTCGACGCCTTTCAGTTTTCCACCGTCACTGTTGATCGGACCGTTGACCAGCACGTTGGTAGAAACACCGCTCGGGCTTGTAAAGTTGCGGACAACGGCGCCACCGTTTACGATTCCTTTGATGTCTTTATAGAAGCCCGACACCGAAACCGAACCTACTGTGTCAAAATACCACTCGAACGACAGGTCGTAATTCCACGATTCAATCGGGCGCAGCAACCGGTTGCCCGTGAAAATCTGGAACAACGGTCCCGTTTCCAAGGTACCGGCAGATCGGAGATTGGTAGTATTGTCCGATATTCCGCCACCGGTGGCGAAAGAGGACAAGTCTGGCCGCGAAATACTCTTCGACGCGGCAGCACGCACCAGCATGCCATTTCCGAAATCAAGCTTTGCATTGAAGCTTGGAAGCCAATGGTCGAATTTGATGTTCGCGCTATCGTCGATCACTTCGCCGGTAAACACCGAAGCAAATTGCGCGAGTCGCGCCGGAGATAGGCCGCAATAGCCCGGCGCAACCTGTCCGGGCTGCACCGCACCGCAGGCGGTCTGCAGCTCAGCCACGCTAACGCGCCCATCGCCATTCCCACCCGGAGGCGTGTCAAAGAACTGCCCAGTCGGATATGCGATCGAACCGCCGCTGCGCACCGTTGTTTGGACGTAACGCACGCCGACATTGCCGTTCAACGTGACATCGCCACTACCCAAATTGGTACCGAAATCAACGCGAGCATAGGCACCGAAGGTGCTTTCTTCGACGTCGGAGATTTCGCCGGCGGTCCAAGGTCCGCCGGGCAACGCATTGGTGCGGGCTGAAATCGGAAACCAAGCATTTGGCGTTAGCGTGTAGGCGGTGATTGCACTTGCCTGTTGCCGCACTGCACCGCTGAGATAATCCGCCAGCACATTGTCGCCGCCAAAGAAGAAGGCAGAGCCATCGCCAAGGGGCGTCGGTGCATTACCACGCTGGAAGCTATTGCCAAACGGGTTGCGAAGGCTTGCCGAGTTCGGGAAATCTTTCACATAGGCGCCGCCACAGCCAAAGGCTTGGAAATCGCCACAGTTCCAGTTGCCGCCGCGGCCCGTCCACGGCGCACCCAGATTGCCCCAGTTGGAGAAGTTGGCATTGCGGGTTACGCGGTTGCGGTCGCCCCAACGCGCACCAAATCGCGCCTTTTTGAAGAAGCCCTCTTCGCTGACATCATATTCGCCGTCAAAGCGCATGCTGGTCAGCTCGCCTTCGTTCTTCACCTGATTGTCGAGCAGGAACCAGAAGAATGTGCGCGCAGGGTCATTGAAATAGCTTGCGGGCGAACCTGTCGTCCCGGGCTGAAGAAACTGCACGAGTGGCGTACTGCCGGTATTATCGATAGATACATCGGTGTAGGTTTGCATCGCGGAGATGAAGCCGTCTTCGGTCCGGTCCGATTTGATTTTCTGGACCTCGAAGTTGAACCGCAGGCGGTCGGTCGGAGTAAGCTTGAGTTGAAGCGAGATATCCTCGGTCTTCGCCGCGTCTTCGCGCTGGAACCTTAGAAGTTCGGTTGGAATTCCCCGCCCGCCGTTAAAGGGCTGAAACTGCGTGAGCGTACCTGTCGCGAACTGGTTGCCGTTAAAGGTTGGTGTTGTACCTGGTGCAATCGTCGGAAAAAGCCCGTCATCATTGACCAGCGCTAGAACGGCGAATTCATTCAACGTCGCCTCGGTTTCGGCACGCAGATATTCGATCGTCACTTGCGCGCGGCCGTCATTGCTTTCCCATTGGCCAACCGCCGAATAAGCGTTGCGGTCACGCGTCAGGTCGGTTGTGCGAACGCCTGCACCCTTGGGCACGAAAACGGCGCCCGCAGGTGGGAAGTTGGATGCATTTAATGTCGGTGTGCCACCAAAGCCACCTGAACCAACGGGACGAACCCGGATACAGGGCGCATTCAAAGCAGGCGCACGATAGCACGGGTCGGTAATCTGCGAGGCGTCAGTGCGCGTAACGAGTTCCGACTGCGCATAAGCCAATTGAAGGCCGAAAGTGCCGATACCCGTCTCGAAGGTGTTCGAAGCAAGGACCGAAAAGCCGGGCGACCATTCTTTTGCCAGATCGCCGTAATTGCCTTCAACCGTTCCGGCGATGTGGAAACCACGTTTATCGAGCGGCTTGCGGGTGACAAGGTTGACGGTACCCGAGATTCCGCCGTCGATCATGTCGGCTGTGTTGTTCTTGAAAACTTCGACGCGACCAAGGAGTTCGGGCGAGACATCGTTGAACGATAGCTCGCGGCCGCCATTAGCTGAGAAGATGTCGCGACCGTTCAGTTCGGAGCGGACATAAGGCAAGCCACGGATGATAACACCGGAGCCTTCGACTGAAAAACGGTCAGGATCATTGCGCTGTTCAAAGCGGGAGATATTGACACCCGGAACGCGCTGCAGTGCTTCTGCTACCGAACGGTCGGCAAGCGCGCCGATATCTTCGGCGGTAATAACATCGACGAATGTGTCGGCATCACGCTTGATGTTCTGTGCGTTTTCGAGTGATTTTTTGAAACCCGTGACGATGATCGCATCTTCGGTTTCAGCAGTCTCTTCGGGTTGATCGGTCGTTTGCGCCAAAGCCGGTTGGGCAGCGCACAATGCAAGGCTTGAAGCCGTTGTCAGTGCCAGCAAGCGCTGCGCACGCGACGCTCCGAATAGTGATTTGCGAGCCAAATGATCCTCCCTAATTGCCTCTGCGGAGGGTATTACTCCCACCTGCAATACAACACATAACTACAATTGATAGCGTTCACAATAGATAAAATGAACGTTCACAATTTGCACTACAGCGTTATATCGCTATGCAGATATCGAGAGGATGGGCGCTATGGCCATAGAGAATATCGTAATCGTCGGCGGCGGAACGGCTGGGTGGATGGCAGCGGCGGCGCTTTCGCGGATTCGCGCCGGAAGGCCGGTGTCAATCACGCTTATTGAGTCGGAAGAAATCGGTACCGTCGGCGTTGGCGAAGCAACAATTCCGCCGTTTCTCGATTTCAACAAATTGCTCGAAGTCGACGAACGCGAAATGCTTGCCGAAGTTCAGGGAAGCTTCAAGCTGGGTATCCAATTCATCAACTGGGGCAAAATAGGCGACAGCTATATCCATCCCTTCGGCAATTACGGCTATCAGGTCGATGGCATTTCGTTTCATCATGTCTGGCATAAATACCGGCAGGCAGGCGACAAGCGACCGATCCAGGTTTTCAACGTCGAGACAATGGCCGCCCACTTCGGTCGCTTCGCGCGCACGGAGGATTACCAACGCGAAGATTTGCCGCCGGTCAACTACGCCTATCATATTGATGCCGGCCGTTACGCACGATACCTGCGTAAATATGCAGAAGCGCGCGGTGTCGTGCGCCGCGAGGGTCGCGTCGCCGACGTTGCGCTCGATGGCGAAAGCGGTTTTGTCGCGTCAGTGACGATGGAAAATGGCGAGATAATCAAAGGTGACCTGTTTATCGACTGTTCCGGCTTTCGCGGGCTGCTTATCGAACAGGCGCTCAAAACCGGATATGACGACTGGTCGAACTATCTGCCATGCAACCGCGCGGTCGCCCTGCCTTGCCTGCGCGAAGATGGCAGCGGCCCTCTTCCTTACACACGCGCCACCGCCCATTCTGCAGGGTGGCAATGGCAGGTGCCGCTACAACATCGGAACGGCAACGGCCATGTCTATTGCAGCGAATATATGTCCGACGACGAGGCGCATGGCATATTGGTCAATAACATCGCCGGCAAACCGGCTGCCGAACCCAATTTCCTGCGGTTCGTAACCGGGAGGCGCAAGAAATTCTGGAACAAGAACGTCGTCGCTTTGGGGCTCGCGTCAGGTTTTATGGAGCCACTGGAATCCACATCGATCCACCTGATCAATACCGGCATCAACAAGCTCATCGCGTTGCTGTCGCTTGACGGAATAACGCAGGCTCAGGAAGATGCGTTCAACCGGTTAACCGGGAAGGAATATGCGCGCATCCGCGATTTCCTGATTTTGCATTACAATAGCACCACCCGTGATGACAGTCCGTTCTGGAACTATTGCCGCAACATGAGTGTGCCCGACAGCCTTACCGAAAAAGTTGCATTGTTCCGGCAAAATGGCCAGATTTTTCGCGAAGACGACGAGCTTTTTACCGAAACAAGCTGGGCCGCAGTAATGATGGGGCAGGGGGTCATGATGGGCGGGCACAACGCGATGGCCGATGCGGTAAGCGAGCCGGCGACA
>JANLSY010000167.1:0-9152 GCA_031362665.1 Sphingomonadales bacterium | reverse complement strand
TCGTAACCGAAGAAGCGGATCCGTTGCTAGGCAGCGATGCTGCTTACGATGAATTTCCGGAGAGCTATTACTACGAAGACGATACGAACCAACGCGCATCTTGGACCGCGTTCGTTCTGCCATCACTGCTGCTATTAGCTGGACTTTCATGGAGCGGGTTTTTCGGTTGGACATATTTCGGAGAAGTGCGCAGTGGCATCGGTGCTGATCGGGCGATTACGCTTGTGAGCATGTGGGCGACGCCAGCGTTGCTACTCGCCGTCGTCTGGTTGCTAGCGATGCGCCATAGCCGTGCTGAAGCAGTGCGCTTCGGCAATGTTGCACAGCTATTACGAACCGAAAGCGAAGCACTCGAGAAGCGGATGCGGACGGTCAATGAAGAAATCTCGACTGCACGCGAATTTTTGGCGCAAAATGCGCGCGAACTGGAAACGGTGGGCAAACAGTCTTCGCGAAATATGGTTGAGGCGGCAGAACTTCTAAACACGGCGCTCGCGGACAGCGACGCGAAGGCAAAGACGCTCGAAGCCGTTAGTAATGCCGCGACAAGTAATCTGGAGCAGCTTCGAAAACATTTACCCGTCGTCACCAGCGCTGCAAAAGATGTGACTAATCAGATTGGTAGTGCGGGTAACAATGCGCAATTGCAGATAAAGTCGCTAATCGCGGGCCTCGAACGCGTTGGGGCAGCAGGCCAGTCTGCCCGAGAGTTTATTGACACCGTCCAAGACCGTGCAACTGACGTTTCCGGGCAACTTGAAAACATGGCAAGACAAAGTGCAGACATTTTGGACAGTGCAAGCGTTGCGGCACAAACGCGGGGCACGGAAACGGCTCAACTACTTGAAGATGCATCGAAGTCCCTGACAACCCATGTTGGTCACGCTTCCGACGAGGTTGACCGGATTGTTTCGGAAAGCACCGCAAAAATAGATGGCAACCTAGCAAAACTGCGTGCGGCGCTTGCCGTTCTGTCAGAACACTCGTTGAACGAACAGGGCCGCGTTGCAGATATTATCTCGAATATCGAACAACATGTTGAAAGCAGCGCAACGAAATTGTCGGAGATTGACCGGGCGGCTACCGATCAGACTGCCAAGCTTGCCTTCGCAGTGACGGCGCTGGGCGAAAGCACGCGCGAAGTTGGATCGGCGCTCGACAATAACCAGGCCATCGCCGAAAACCTGATTAGCCGCTCGGACCGGTTGCTATCGGCCCTCGCTGCGGCAAACACCGAAATAGGAACAACCATTCCTACCTCTATGGACCGAATGAATGAACGCTTCGCCTCCGCGCTGGGCCAGATGGAGGCGGCTTCGTCGAAAGCAAAGGCGCTGAACGAATTGAGCGACGATATGCTCGCAAAAACGACATCGCTCGAACATCTGATTGATATCCAACGCGATACAGTCAGCAAGTTGATGGCGGAAAGCGATGAGAATTTCGCTGCACGGCACGAACAGGCAGATGCGCTGGCTGCGGCTTTAACGCATACGCGAACACTAGTCGAAGAAATGACAGAGGATTCCAGCAACAGGTTGGTCTCGTCTTTGCTGCGCGTACGCGAAACCACCAAGCAAGCAGCAGAAAGCAGTCGCAAGATTTTGGATGACGAGCTTGCGCATGTTGCAGAACGCCTGACCGAACAAAACAAGGTTGCGCTGGCAGAAGCCGTCGACAACCAAATTGCATCAATGAATGACGTGATGCAGAGCGCAATGCAGCGTAATCTGGAACTTGCTGAAAGGTCGACTGAGCGGCTTAGCGAGCAGTTGGGCCAACTCGACGAGATGGCAGGAAATCTCGAACAACGCATCGCCGATAGTCGTGAATCTTTTGAAGGCATCGATGACGACAGCTTTGCACGACGGATGGTTTTGCTGACCGAATCGCTGAATTCAACCGCAATCGATGTCGCGAAAATATTGTCCAACGAAGTCACTGACACAGCATGGGCAGCTTATCTCAAAGGCGACCGCGGCGTGTTTACACGGCGGGCCGTACGCCTTCTGGATGCCGGCGAGGTACGTGCTATCGCCGCGCATTATGGTGACGACGCCGAGTTCCGCGAACATGTAAATCGTTACATCCACGATTTCGAGGCGATGATGCGGGTTCTGCTCAGTACGCGCGATGGCAATGCCATTGGCGTGACTTTGTTATCTTCGGATGTGGGCAAGCTTTACGTTGCGCTGGCACAGGCCATCGAAAGACTGCGTAGTTAAGCCTTAGGCTGGCCGTCCCGAAAACAGAAAATCGAAACTGTGGCGGTCGACCCAGCCATATACATAATTTGCATAATAAAGCGCGAACAATGCTGCAGAAAGCAATGTGGTCCGCAGCAATATCAACTTTGGTTTGAAGTTTGCAGGCGCGCTATCGGCCTGGCCCGCTATTTTCTCCAACCCCATTTCATCATGCGTACGTACGCCAATTGGGAGGATTACAAATGCGGTCAATACCCAGAAAAGCGCATAGATAGCGATTATCGAAGTCCAGTTCATGCAGTCTCCACTATCATAACGTCAACGATCGGCTTCTTGCCGGTCCAGCTGGTCGCAACGCGGCGTACGGCCAGCCGCACACTTTCGCGTAGCTTGTCGTAATCGCCCTTATTATCACGAACCGCTTTGACAGCTGCCTGGCTGGCTTCTTCGAGGAAATCATCGAGATCTTGTTCTATCGGAATCCCGTGCAACCGGATTTGGGGCTCTCCCAGCAAGCTGTCGTCGCCATCGAGCGCGAATGCCACTGAAACCAGTCCATACCATGACAGGCGGCGACGTTCGTTGATAGTGCCGCCGTCGGCGGCAATAATTGTGTCACCGTCAAGAATAAGTCTGCCAGTGCGTTCTTTTCCGACAATCTGAGGTTTACCTGGGGCGAGGCGGACCACGTCGCCGTTCGATTGGACCAGCGCCGATTTTACGCCATGCGCCAGTGCAAAACGCGCCTGTTCGGCCATATGGCGCCGTTCGCCGTGGACGGGTACGAGCACTTCCGGCTTGATCCAGTCATACAGCGCGGCAAGTTCCGGCTGGCCTGGGTGTCCCGACACATGCACATGCGCCTGCTTTTCGGTGACCGTCAATATGTTACGCTCGGCCAACTTGTTCATGATGACACCGATGGCGATTTCATTGCCCGGAATCTGTTTCGAGGAGAAGATAACGGTGTCGCCTTCCTCCAATTTCACCGGATGATTGCCTTCGGCAATGCGTGCCAAAGCTGCCCGCGCCTCGCCCTGTCCTCCGGTCGCGACGACCATCACTTCATGCCGCGCAAGGCCATCCACCGCTTCCATATCAACGGTCTTGGGCATGTCTTTCAAATAGCCATTGGATTGCGCTGCTTCGATAATCCGGTGGAGCGAGCGTCCGGCGAAGCACAAAGTCCGCCCGGTTTCGCGCGCGACTTCGCCCATCGTCTGCAGCCGCGCCGCATTGGAAGCAAAAGTCGTCAACAGCACGCGGCCTTTTGCCGCTTTGACTGATTTCAGCAGGTCAGCTTTCACACTGCCCTCGCTGCCGCTGTCATCGGCATTAAATGCATTTGTCGAATCGCAAACCAACGCCAATACGCCTTCGTCGCCAATTCTGGTGAGTTCTTCCGCCGTGGACGGCTTGCCAATAACTGGCTGCTCATCGAGCTTCCAGTCACCAGTATGGAATATTTTGCCGTAGGGCGTATCGATAACGCACGCGCTCATTTCAAGGATCGAATGCGCGAGCGTTTTGAAGCGGAAACCGAATGGACCCAGGGCAAAACTGCCTTCCATCGGAATGACATTGAGTTCGACAATGTCGTCTATGCCTTCTTCAACCAGCTTGCCGCGGATCAAAGTCGCCGTGAACGGCGTCGCATAAAGCGGAACACCCAAATCGGCGGCAAAATAGGCTACCGCGCCGATATGGTCCTCATGCCCGTGGGTCAGCACAATACCGAGCAAGTCGCTTTTGCGCTGCTCGATAAATTCCAGATCGGGTAAAACAAGGTCGACACCGGGATATTCCGAGTTGGCAAAAGTCAGGCCCAAATCAACCATCACCCATTTACCATCACAACCATAAAGGTTGACGTTCATTCCAATTTCGTTCGACCCGCCAAGCGCGAGGAAAAGTAACTCATTCTTCGGGGTAGTCATTATTTTTGTTCTCTATTCCTGTACAAATGCGCCAGCCCCCGCAGCGTCAAATCCGGTTCTACCCGGTCAAATAAATGGCCATGTTGCTGAAACAGGATGGCAAGACCGCCGGTCGCAATGACGGTCACAGGCTTGCCAATTTCAGCCTTCATCCGGGCGATCATCCCTTCGATCATCGCCACGTAGCCCCAATAGATGCCAATCTGCATTTGTCCAACAGTCGTTGTGCCAATCACACTTTCATTTGGCGGTGGCTCGATTGCAATGCGCGGCAACATCGCGGCAGCGGCGTAAAGCGCGTCGAGCGACAGGTTGACGCCCGGGGCGATACTGCCGCCACGGTAAGAGCCGTCGGGGCCGATATAGTCAAATGTGGTTGCCGTGCCAAAGCTGATGACGATTTTGTCACCGTCGGCCATCGACTGGGCGGCAATAGCGTTGACTGCACGATCGGCACCAACGGATTGCGGTTCATCGACCTTAAGCTGGATGCCCCAGCCAACGCTGCCGCGTCCGGCGATTAATGCCTGGCAGTCAAAATAATGCGAGGCAAGCAATTGCAGATTGTGTAGCGCGCGTGGAACTACCGTCGCGATAATGACCGCTTTTATGTCGGTCCGGCGAAACCCCGCCATCTGGATAAGCTGATCGAGCCACACCGCATATTCATCAGCGGTCCGCCGCGCGTCGGTCGCTATCCGCCAACGTTTGACGATTTCCCCACTGTCATCGACCAACGCGAATTTCACATTAGTGTTGCCGGTATCAATTGCGAGCAGCATCGCCCATCCCCTGCCTAGACCAGAAAAACATCGGCGGCATGAATGGCACGAATACTGCCATCCGCCAAGCGAAGCCGCAGAGCGCCATCGTCGCCAAGGCCAGCAAAGATGCCCCGCAACTGCTCACCGTCAGGAAGGTTCGCCGCCAACGCGCTATCCTTTGGATGCGCATGCGTTTGCCATTCGCGAATAATCGCAGACAACCCAGTGTCACGCCAGGTGGTCAACCAGTGTTGGAATAGCTCCGCCAGCATTTCAACGGCCGCTTGCGGGTCTGGTGGTGTAGCTCCTAACGTGCGCAAGTCGGAAACTTTGCGACCGAGGTTCTCGGGGTACCAGACTAGGTTGAGGCCAATACCGATAACTATCGCATCGCCTGCCCGCTCCAACAGTATTCCGCAAAACTTGTGACCCTCAGCCGAAAGCAGATCATTCGGCCATTTAATCTGGATCGCGACATGCGGTGCGATCTGTCTTACCAAATCATGGGCCGCAAGCGCCGCGACAAAGGCGAGCGTCGATGGGGAGGGATCGGTGTCGCGCAAACGGACGATAGTGCTGGCAAAAAGATTTCCGGCTGGACTCTCCCATTGACGCCCCAGTCGACCCCGGCCACCGTCCTGAGCGTCTGCGCGTAGCCATAGACCTTCAGGTGCACCTTGTGCGGCACGTTGCAACAGGTCGGCGTTGGTCGACCCGGTCAGCGTTACCTCTTCGAAAATGGGTGTCAGAACAATGCTTTCGCAGCTTGGGCGGTGACTACTCCAAGTACCGGAATCGCGAAGTAACCGAGCGGTGAATTGACCGCCGCCAAAACGCCCCCAGTCCATGCGAGGACCTTATCGTCGCCAGCGGCAATAACATCAGCCGGTTCGTCAAAATACATTACCTTGACGACCTTCAGATAATAAAAAGCCCCAATGACCGATGCGGCGATGCCAATGACTGCAAGGGGTAGAAGTCCGGCGGCAACGGCGGCGTTAAAAACAACCAGCTTGCCCCAGAAACCGAAGAGAGGCGGAATGCCTGCAAGGCTGAACATGAAGATCGCAAAGGCTGCTGCTAGTGCGGGCCGCGTCTTCGACAGCCCTGCGATATCGGCAAATGTTTCACGATAGCCACCATCCTTGTCCTGCAACTGCATGATGCAGATAAATCCGCCCAACGTCATCGCGACATAGATGGCAAGATAGACAAGCATCGCGGCCACGCCTTGCTCGGTCCCGGCTGCAAGGCCGATTAGGATGAAACCAACATTGTTGATCGAACTGTATGCCATCAGGCGTTTCAGATTTTGCTGCCCGATAGCGCCAACGGCACCAATGATGATCGACATTAATGCGACAACGATGATGATTTGCTGCCAAACCATTGCCTCATTGCCGAACGCTTCGATAACAACGCGAATAGTGAGCGCGCTCGCCGCAACTTTAGGTGCGCTTGCAAAGAACGCAGTGACAGGTGTTGGCGCGCCTTCATAAACATCAGGCGTCCACATATGGAAAGGTGCCGCACTGATTTTGAAGGCTAGGCCCGACAGCACAAAAACGATGCCGAAAATCATTCCGAGACTGATTTCACCATTCAACGCGGTGCCGATTGCGGCAAAGTCCGTCGAACCCGTAAATCCGTAAAGTAGTGACATGCCAAACAACAATATGCCGCTAGCGAGTGCGCCGAGTACGAAATATTTTAGCCCAGCCTCTGCCGAACGACCGTCGCTGCGCACAAAGCTTGCAAGTACATATGCCGCGAGACTGTTGAGTTCGAGGCCGATGTAAAGCGTAATCAGATCGGTGGCGGACACCATGATGCCCATGCCGGTTACCGCCAGCAATATGAGCACCGGATACTCGGCCCGCATCGCTCCTGCCTGCTTAAGGAAGCGCGGCGCGATCATCAATGATATTGCAGCAGCGATGTAGATGAGGATTTTCGAGAAATTGCCAAAAGCGTCATTGCCGAACAATCCATCGAATGCGGTGGCGTTGGTATCGACGCATAGGAAATGCAAAACGTAGGCGCCTGAACCAACGAGAGCTGCGACAGCTAAAATGCTAACCAGTCGGCCTGCCTCGGTGCGCCAAGCCGACAGCAAAAGCAGCGCAAGCGACGAGAAGCTGAGTATAACCTCGGGCCGAACAAGATAAAGAGAGGCGTTGAGGTCCATCAGTGCTGGCTCCCCTCAGCCGCTTTTTCGTGCGTGACGCCAACGCGGTATTTTGCGGTGGTCGGATCATTCGGTTTCAATTTACTATCGCCCCCAGGTGCTGCTCGCTCGACACGCGCCACAATTGTCGCCACATCGCGGCGGATTGGAGCGAGGAATGTCTCTGGATAGACGCCCATCCATAAGACAGCGACCGCTATCGGTGCCAACAACCACATCTCGCGGCTATCCATGTCAGGCATCGCTGCGGCATCGGGATTGACCTGTGCGCCAAATGCGATGCGGCGGTAGAGGTAGAGCATATACCCCGCGCCGAGGATGATGCCGGTGGTGGCGATGAGTGTTGCCCAAGTCGAAACCTTATACGCACCCGCAAGGCTCAGGAATTCGCCGACAAAGCCGCTGGTTCCGGGCAGTCCAACGCTCGCCATGGTAAACAGCATGAACAGAAGCGCATATTTTGGCATGTTGATGCTCAAGCCGCCATAACGGCTGATTTCGCGGGTATGCAGGCGGTCGTAAATGACGCCAACGCACAGGAACAATGCGCCGGATACCAAACCATGTGAGAGCATCACGATAATCGCGCCTTCGATGCCCTGCTGGTTAAAAGTAAACAACCCGACGGTCACAATCGCCATATGGGCAACCGACGAATAAGCGATGAGCTTCTTCATATCAATTTGCACCAGAGCAACAAGCGAGGTGTAAACTACCGCGACCATCGACAGGCCGAACACCAAAGGAATGAAGTTCGCGCTCGCTTCGGGGAACATGGGCAGCGAAAAGCGCAAGAAGCCGTAGCCGCCCATTTTCAACAACACGCCAGCCAGGATAACCGAGCCGGCAGTGGGTGCCTGAACGTGCGCGTCGGGTAACCAAGTATGGACCGGCCACATCGGCATTTTGACCGCGAACGATGCGAAGAACGCCAGCCACAACCATTTTTGGGCTTCAACCGGGAAATCTGTGATGAGCAATGTCGGTATGTCGGCGGTGCCAGCAAACTGGATCATCCACAGCATCGCGATCAGCATCACGACTGAACCGAGCAGCGTATAGAGGAAAAATTTGTAAGATGCGTAAATCCGCTCAGCGCCGCCCCAGATACCGATGATGAGGTACATCGGGATCAGGCCTGCTTCGAAGAAGATGTAGAACAGCATCAGGTCCTGCGCCGCGAACACACCGATCATCAGCGTTTCCATCAGCAGGAACGCCGCCATATATTCGCCAACACGCTTGTCGATGGCCTTCCAGCTCGCACCGATACAAATCGGCATCAGGAACACCGAAAGCATGATGAGTGTCAGCGAGATGCCGTCGATACCGAGCTTCCAGCCAATTGGCCCAAACAAAGAAGCGCTTTCGGTAAACTGCCATTGTTGACCAGCAGGATCGTAACTGACCCATAGCCACAGGCCCATCGCCAAGTTGAACAACGTCGCCGTCAGCGCGACAATGCGCGCCATTTCTGCCCGCGCAAACAGGCATGCAATCGCCGCCAGCATCGGCACAGCCAGCATGATTGAGAGAATGGGGATACTTCCGGCGTTCATTATGCTCTCACCATCATCCAGCTGACCGCCGCGACCAGGCCGAGGAGCATTACCAGCGCGTAACTATATAGATATCCAGACTGCATCCGCACTGCCATGCGGCTGCTGAATGCGACCACCGCAGCCGAGCCATTGGGGCCGAAGCGATCGATGATACCGACATCGCCCTGTTTCCAGAACAGGCGACCGATCCAGAAAGCCGGGCGAATAAAAATCAGGTTATAGAGCTCGTCAAAGTACCATTTGTTGAGGAAGAAGCGGTAGAGCGGCGCCAACATCGTCGCAAGCCGCTGCGGCGCATCCTCCGACCGCTGATACATCATATAGGCAATGCCCAGCCCGGTCAGCATCGCTACCGTCGACGACAGCTTCACCCACATGGGCACTTCGTGCATCGCGTGCATCAGATGCTCGTTGAAATAGAGTGTGCTGTTCGCCCAGAATTCCTTGCCGGTTTCGGCCTCGATAAATCCGCCGTGGAAGAGGAACCCGGCAAA
>JANLSY010000160.1:0-8341 GCA_031362665.1 Sphingomonadales bacterium | reverse complement strand
TCCGGTTTCTTCGGCAACGGCTATGAAATCGTCAGGGGGTATAAGGCCCCGAACGGGCGAAACCCAGCGCGCCAACATTTCAAATCCAACCAGTTCGCCGGTTACCAGATCGATTTGTTGTTCGAAGTAAGGAACGAATTCGTCGTTTGGAATGGCTGCACGAATATCGCCTTCGAGTGAATTTCGCGAACGCAGTTCGACTTCCATGCCATTTTCGAACCAGCTATAGCCGTTTCTACCGTTTTTCTTTGCGGCATATAACGCGATATCGGCGCGCCGGATGAGCATGTCGATGGAATCGCAATCCAGTTCAGGGCGGCTGATGCCGACCGATGCCGTGACGGTCTGCTCTGCATCTCCGATCGTTACGGGACGGGCCATGGCGTCGACCAAGTCCTCGGCAATTCTATCTACCGACTCTGGATATTCCGGTTCAAATACCACGCAAATGCCGAATTCATCGCCACCCAGGCGGGCAATAACGCTGCTCGGCGGTACTACGTCGCGCATCCGGTCGGCGACCTCGCGCAACAACTGGTCGCCGCTGTCATGCCCGTAAAGATCGTTGATTTTCTTGAAGCCGTCGAGGTCGACCATCATGAATGCAATCGATTTGCCACGTCGCGAAGCACGCGCGCTCAGTTCGACGGTTTTTTCCTTCACGGCGCGTCGATTGAACAAGTTGGTCAACGGATCCGTCATTGCAAGATGCTGTGCTCGAACCTCTGCCTGACGATAAACGTCTATTTCGTCGCTAAGCGCGCTGGTGCGCCGCCAGATCAATAATATAAGCGCGATATTCAGCAACAATGCTGTGACCATTGCCTGGTCGGCACCGGCGCTGCTGCCGATGAAAGTGCGAACCGTTTGCGCGCCGACTTGGCCGCCAATGAAAACGAACATCGCTATGGCGGCAAACATGACCACGCTGTATAGAATATTTCTGCCCCGTTGGCCCGGTTGCATATGCAATTGCCCCTTGTTTTCGGCGTCTGTCATTTGCTGGTCCACAGAGATTCAGGCGTTTTCATCGTCAGCTGCAATGCACCGAAAAGGGTCAATATTTCATTAATCTAGACTGGTTTTGCGGGGCTTGAATGCGTAGCCTGAACGAAAAAGCGATTGCCTTTGCCGGGCAGCGCAGGTAATGGCGCTCTTAACGGGCTCACTGCCCGTATATTATATTATTGGAAATCAGTCATTTCCAAGCTGGTCGGCGAAGTTTCGCTCACCGGCTTTTTGTTCGTTTATGCCTCGAAGGGGGCGTTATTGGTAAGGAAGACGCATGTTTGACAAGCTGAGCGACCGGTTAGGAGGGGTGTTCGACCGCCTGCGCGGTCGCGGTGCGTTGAACGAGGCCGATGTCCGCGAAGCTATGCGCGAAGTGCGCGTCGCCTTGCTTGAGGCAGACGTTGCGCTGCCGGTTGTTCGTGAATTTGTCGACAAGGTTACTGAGACTGCTGTAGGCGCTCAGGTTCTGAAGTCGGTCACGCCAGGGCAGCAGGTCGTCAAAATCGTGAACGACGCGCTGGTTGAGATGCTTGGCGCGGAGCAGAGCGACCTTGATTTAGCCGTTGCGCCGCCTGCTATCATTATGATGGTCGGCTTGCAGGGTTCGGGTAAAACCACCACGACCGCCAAAATCGCGAAGATGTTGAAGGCCAAGCAGGGCAAGAAAGTCCTGATGGCCTCGCTCGACGTCAATCGTCCGGCGGCTCAGGAACAGTTGGCAACGCTCGGCACGCAAACCGACGTAGCGACGCTGCCTATCATGCAGGGGCAGCAGCCGGTCGACATTGCCAAACGCGCGATGCAGGCGGCGAAATTGCAGGGCTTTGATGTTCTGATCCTTGATACTGCAGGCCGGCTGAACGTCGATCAGCAGTTGATGGACGAGATGAGCGCCGTCGCCAAGGTTGCGATGCCTCAGGAAATTCTGTTGGTGGTGGATTCGCTGACCGGCCAAGACGCGGTCAATGTTGCCAAAAGCTTCGGCGAACGCGTTGAACTGACCGGTATCGTACTGACCCGTATGGACGGCGATGCACGTGGCGGTGCGGCTCTGTCGATGCGCGCCATAACCGGCAAGCCGATTAAATTTGCTGGTGTCGGTGAAAAACTTGATGCGATCGAAGCGTTTAATCCAAGCCGTGTTGCTGGCCGCATTCTTGGTATGGGAGACGTGGTCGGGCTCGTCGAACGTGCTTCCGAAATGGTCGAGAAGGAAGACGCGGACAAACTCGCGGCCAAAATGGCCAAGGGTCAGTTCGACATGGACGACCTGCGCACGCAGTTTCGGCAGATGACCAAAATGGGCGGCCTCGGCGCGCTGGCAGGCATGATGCCGGGTATGAAAAAAGCCAAGGCGGCGATGGACGCCAGCGGCATGAATGACAAATTGCTGATCCATATGGATGCAATCATTGGCTCCATGACGCCAAAAGAGCGAGCCAAGCCTGAACTCCTTAACGCGAAACGCAAAATCCGTATCGCCAAGGGTTCGGGGATGACGGTTCAGGACGTCAATAAACTGATCAAAATGCATCAGGAAATGGCGACCGCAATGAAACGAATCCGCAAAATGGGCGGGCTTAAGGGCCTTGCTGCGATGTTCGGCGGCGGCAAAGGCGGCGTGGGCGGCGGCGATTTGGGTGACGCGATGGAGGGCATGCACGGGTTACCCCCAGGCGCGATGCCCCCGGGAATGGGCGGCCTACCCGGCATGGGCGGCGGTGGCGGAATGCCACCAGACCTCGCACGACTTCTTAGTAAAAAGAAATAAGTATAACATTTAATTTTAGAATATATCAGAAAGGTGAGTTAGTTTTATGGCATTATCCATGCGTTTGTCGCGGGGCGGTTCAAAAAAGCGTCCTTATTACAAAATCGTCGTAGCCGACGCCCGCGCACCGCGCGACGGCAAGTTCATCGAGCGTATCGGTAGCTACAACCCCCAGCTTCCCAAGGACAGCGCAGAGCGCATGATCCTCGACGCCGAACGTGCGAAGCATTGGCTGGCCGCTGGCGCACAACCGTCGGACCGCGTTGCCCGTTTCCTCGACATCGCTGGCGTCAAAGAGCGCAAGGTCAAGAGCAACCCGAACAAGGGCGAGCCCGGCCAGAAAGCCAAGGATCGCGCCGAAGACAAGGCGACCAAGCTGGCGGATGCCGAGGAAGCAGCCGCAGCAGCGGCAGCCGCTCCGGCACCAGAGCCAGAGCCCGAAGTCGTTGAAGAAGTAGTCGCCGAAGAAGCTGCGGCTGCGGTTGAAGAAGCGCCTGCTACCGAAGAAGCCGCACCAGAAGTAGCCGCTGAAGAAGCACCTGCTGCCGAGGAAGCCGCACCAGAAGTAGCCGCTGAAGAAGCACCTGCTGCCGAGGAAGCTGCACCAGAAGCAGCCGCTGAAGAAGCACCCGCTGCGGAAGCCGAAGCCGAAGCCGAAGCTGCACCTGCTACCGAAGAAGCTACCGAAGAAAAGGCCGAGGGCTAAGCCTTGGCCGACAACACCGTCACGCTTGCCGCCGTTTCCGGCGCGCACGGCGTGACGGGTGAAGTCCGTCTCAAGCTGTTTGCAGAAAATCTGGACAGCTTGAAGCGGTACAAAAGTTTCAATGACGGTGCGCTGACGGTTAAGTCGCTGCGTCCCACCAAAGACGGCGCCATCGCGCGCTTTGCCGAAATCAACGACCGCAACGCAGCGGAAAAACTGCGGAGCACAGTCTTGACCGTCCCGCGTGAGGCTTTGCCCGAACTGGGCGAAGGCGAATATTATTACAGCGATCTGCTGGGCTTGCCTTGCGTCTCGACCGACGGCACAGACCTTGGCAAATGCGTCGCTGTCGAAAATTTCGGCGCTAGTGATGTTCTGGAAATCCAGATGCCTGAAGAAAATGGCATACCGGGCAAGAAATTCATGGTTCCGATGACGCCAGATGCCGTGCCCGAATGGGGCGAAAAGATCGTAATCGAAGCCGCATTTGTAATATGACTTTCCAAGCGCAAATCCTGACGCTCTACCCTGAAATGTTCCCCGGCCCGCTCGGCATTTCGCTCGCTGGCCGCGCTTTGGAGGAGGGGATATGGTCTTGTTCTCCCATCCATATCCGCGACTTCGCAACCGACAAGCACCGCACGGTTGACGACACGCCAGCAGGCGGCGGGGCAGGGATGGTGTTGAGGGCGGATATCCTCTCGGCGGCGGTTGATCATGCCGTTGCGACGCAACCCACTGCCCCTATCATCGCCATGACCCCGCGTGGCGCTCCCATTACACAAAGCCGCATCCGCGACCTCGCTACCGGCCCTGGCGTCACCATCATCTGTGGCCGCTTTGAGGGCTTTGACGAGCGCCTTTTCGATGCTCATCCTGAAATCCAACAGGTATCGATGGGTGACATCGTCCTGTCTGGTGGGGAAATTGGCGCTTTGATGCTGTTAGATGCTTGCATTCGGCTGCTTCCCGGCGTAATGGGCGCGGCTTCCAGCGGTGACGAGGAGTCCTTTGAACAAGGATTGCTCGAATATCCGCACTATACCCGGCCCAATGATTGGGAAGGGCGGATGATCCCTGAAGTGTTGCGATCGGGGGATCATGCGAAAATAGCTGCCTGGCGGAAACACCAGGCGGAGGAAGATACTCGGTTACGCAGACCGGACCTTTGGGGGCGTTACAAAGACGCCCGGGTTCAGCCTGCCTCTGACGTGCGACAAAAGAATAAGGATTAAATGGGGCATGAACCTCATCCAGACACTCGAAGCAGAAGCCATTGCGGCTTTGTCCGAAAACAAGAAAATCCCGGCATTCCGTGCCGGTGACACCGTCAAGGTGGGCGTGAAGGTCATCGAAGGTGAACGCACGCGTATCCAGAATTACGAAGGCGTGTGCATCGCGCGTTCGAACAAGGGCATGGGCTCCAACTTCACCGTACGCAAAATGTCGTTCGGCGAAGGCGTTGAGCGCGTATTCCCGCTGTACAGCCCGAACATCGACAGCATCGAAGTCGTCCGCAAGGGCGTCGTGCGTCGTGCGAAGTTGTATTATCTGCGCGGTCTGACCGGCAAGAAGGCACGTATTGCGGAACGCCGCGACCCCCGTCCTGCAGACAAAACTACTATTAAGACCACCGAGGCTGCCGAATAAGGCAGGAGCCGCGCTGCGTTTCTAACAGAACACAAAAGGCCGGGCTCCCACAAAGAGCCCGGCCTTTTTTATTGCCAATCTGAGTTGAGGAATATCAAATGGGTTATCGTATCGTAGTTGCAGGCGCGACGGGCAATGTCGGCCGCGAAGTTGTCAACATCCTCGCAGAGCGCGAATTTCCTGCTGACGAAGTGGCGGTGCTGGCGTCCTCGCGCAGCCAGGGCATCGAAATCGAATATGGCGACACCGGCAAAATGCTGAAGGTGCAGAATATCGAGAATTTCGATTGGGCTGGTTGGGACATGGCAATTTTTGCGATTGGTTCGGAGGCTACCAAGAAATTCGCGCCGATTGCGGCGGCGGCTGGTTGCGTTGTGATCGACAACAGCTCGCTGTTCCGCATGGACCCCGATGTGCCTTTGATCGTGCCCGAGGTGAACCCCGACGCAATAGACGGTTACAAGCGCAAGAACATCATCGCGAACCCCAATTGCTCGACCGCGCAACTCGTCGTCGCGCTAAAGCCTCTCCACGATTACGCCAACATCACGAGGGTAGTCGTCTCGACCTATCAGTCGGTTTCGGGCGCGGGCAAGGAAGGCATGGACGAGCTGTTCGAGCAGAGCCGCAACATCTTCGTTGGCGATAGCGCGGAGGCGAAAAAATTCACCAAGCAGATCGCCTTCAACGTCATTCCGCACATCGATAGCTTCCTGGAAGATGGCTACACCAAAGAAGAGTGGAAGATGATGGTCGAGGTCAAGAAGATCCTCGATCCCAAGATCAAGCTAACCGCGACATGCGTGCGCGTGCCGGTGTTTGTCGGCCACAGCGAAGCGGTAAACATTGAATATGATCGTGAGATGTCGGCTGCCAAGGCCAAGTCGATCCTGCGCGAAGCCCCTGGCATCATGCTCGTCGATAAGCGCGAAGACGGCGGTTACACGACGCCCGTCGAAGCCGCCGGTGATGACGCTACCTATGTCAGCCGCGTGCGTGAAGACCCCACCGTAGACAACGGCCTTGCCTTCTGGTGCGTGTCGGATAACCTTCGCAAAGGCGCCGCGCTAAATGCGGTGCAGATTGCCGAGTTGCTTGGACGGCGGCATTTGAAGAAGGGGTGAGGGCAGCGCGATTGGGTATGTTCGATTACACATATGCTATTGTCCGAAAACCTGCAGCGTCGGTGGTTTCGGGATTGCGCTCCGGGTCCGGTCCCGATCCGGATTATTGCACGTTGCTTGCCGAGCATAACGCCTATGTTGCGGCGCTGCTTGGGTTAGGGCTGGCCGTTGACGAACTAGCGCCAGCGGACGACTATCCGGATTCGATCTTTGTCGAAGATCCGGCGCTGGTTTTCAGCGAAGGCGCGATTTTACTCAACCTTGCCGCAAGCAGCCGCGCCGGCGAGGCTCGACTGCTTGCGCCGGTGCTGGAAAGCCGGTTTAACTGCGTTCTGCATATGCGGGGGCCGGGCTATGCCGATGGCGGTGACGTGCTGGTGCTGCCTGATCGCGTGCTTATCGGCCTGTCGGGCCGCACCAACCGCGAAGGTGCTGAGGAACTGATTGGATTACTTGCGCAGCTTGGCAAGAAAGCCGAAATCGCCGAGACCCCGCCCGGCGTGCTGCATTTCAAGACTGGATGCAGCTTGATCGACGAAGAAACCATTTTCGCGCTGCCGCAAATGGCGGATTCGCCTGCTTTTGCGGGGCTGCGTGTGGTGCTTGTTCCGGTGGGCGAAGAAAGAGCTGCCAACAAACTCCGCATACGCGATGCGGCACTTGTCGCCGCGAATTTTCCCAAGAGTCGCGAGCTTATTGAGAGCTTCGGCGTGAGGACGATTCCGCTCCCTGTCGAACATATCGGCAGGATCGATGCAGGCTTGTCTTGCATGTCGCTAAGGTGGCAGAAGGGCGAATGACCCTAACCGCCGACATCTTCTGGTCTTTCCGAAGCCCATACAGCTATCTTGCAACACGGCGTTATCGTGCGCTGATGGAAGAATATGATCTGACGATCAACCTGCGTCCGGTCTATCCGCTTGCAATCCGCGATCCTGATTTTTTTGAGCGCAGCCATCCCAATTGGCTGCGCTACACATTCACCGATATCTTCCGCGTCGCGCAGTTTCATAGCATCCCCTTCGGGCCGCCGCGCCCTGACCCCATCGTGCAGGACGTTCGCACCCGAAAGATTGCGGTTGAACAGCCGTATATCTTCCGGCTGACGCGATTGGGACAGGCAGCGGCGCGGCGGGGGAAGAGCCTTGCCTTTTGCGACGAGGTCTCGCGCCTTATTTGGGGTGGGGCGGAGAATTGGCATGAGGACGATCATCTCGCCGGAGCCGCTGAAAGGGCGGGGCTGGACCTGGCTGAGCTTGATGCTGAAGCCGTCAATGATGCCGAAGCTCTCGATGCGGAAATTGCTGCCAATCAAGCGGCGCTGGAGGCGGCAGGCCATTGGGGTGTGCCTACGCTTGTGTTCGACGGCGAACCGTTTTTCGGTCAGGACCGCATCGACATGGCCGTGTGGCGGATGCAACAAAAAGGTCTGACGGCGCGTTAATCCGCCATAACTTGTTGCTGGCCTGTCGCAGGCTTGCCGGGCTTCAGGAAGAAAATCATCGGGCTGATGATAATCAGCAAGATCATCATCAGTTTGAAATCATCAAGATAGGCAATCATCGCTGCCTGCCGATTGATTTCCAGATTGACCAATTGCAATGCCGCTTCACCCAACGATCCGAGCCGGTCAGCACTCGAAGGATCGACAGTCGGTAATGAGGTCGCGGTGATATGACCCGCCAGATCAGCATGGCTGGTCTGCATATTGCGCGCCAGCATCGTAGTCATGATAGAAATTCCGAAACTGCCCCCAAGACTGCGGAACAGATAAAGTAGCGCCGACCCATCTGTGCGCATCCGCATCGGTAAGGTAGAGAACGCAACGCCGTTTAATGGAATGAAAACAAATCCCATGCCAAATCCCTGAAACAGCCCGGTGTAGACAATCCAGTGCCAGTCCATATTGAGCGACCATTGAGTCATGATCCACATCGAGGACGCGGTCATTAAAAAGCCGGTGAAGATGATGACCCGTGGATCAACCTTGCCGGTCAGTTTTGATGCAATGAACATCGCAAGCAGAATTCCGACGCCGCGTGGGGCAAGCAACACGCCGGTATCGTAGACGGTGTAGCC
>JANLSY010000064.1:0-6534 GCA_031362665.1 Sphingomonadales bacterium | reverse complement strand
ATGCAGAACATCGACCGGCTATTTTCATCACTGCCGCGTTTACTGCGCGATATATCGATCGAGTTGGGCAAAGAAATCGAATTGCGTATCGATGGCAGCGAGGTTGAAGTCGATCGCGAAATGGTCGAAGCCTTGCGCGACCCACTGACCCACATACTGCGTAACGCGGCCGATCATGGCATCGAAACTGCTGACGAACGTCGCGCGGTTGGTAAGGACCCGGTAGGCCAAATCCGTATCGTAGCGCGCCAATCGGGCAATCAGATCCTTATAGAAATTATTGACGACGGACGCGGCATCAATCTCGATAAGCTCGGTACCCGCGCCATCGCCGCGAAAATTGTCACTGCTGCCGACTGGCAGAAGATGAGTGAAAAGGCGCAATTGAACACGATTTTTGTCGCCGGACTTTCGACTGCCGAACAGGTCAGCTCGATTTCCGGCCGTGGTGTCGGCATGGATGTCGTCAAAAGCAATCTTCAAGCCATTGGCGGGACTGTAGACCTCGAAAATTATGAAGGCCAGGGTTTGAAAATGACCCTGCGCCTGCCTCTAACACTTTCGATCATTGCAGGGCTGTCTGTTCGCGCTGGCGACCAGATATTCGGGATATCACGCAATTCGGTCGTGGAAATCCTGTCGTCGTCAAACCGCAATGTTAAGATCGAGGAACTCGGTAGCAAGTATGTGGCGCTCATTCGCGGGGAACGATATCCTTACGCTAGGCTGGAAACGCTTCTGGGTATGGATGACCAAGAGCAAACTGGATATGGCAGCAGAACCTTGATCGTGGTCCGGCCGGCAGTTGGTACCATATTCGTACTAGATGTCGCCAATGTCATCGACAACGAAGAGCTGGTCGTAAAGCCAGGTGCACCGATTGTTATGGCGACGGGCTTGTTCGCCGGAACTACCTTGCCCGATAACGGTCGTCCGATGCTCTTGCTCGATGCCAGCGGGCTAGGTTTGGCAATGGGAATTGAACAGAAAGAAGATCAGTCGGTATCGACCGTCAGTGCCGACGAAACCCGCGAGGCAAAACGGCCGTCGGCGTTGCTATTCGTCGCCAAAGACGGCGTCAAACGCGCGGTGCGTCTGAGCGTGATTGATCGAATGGAAGACGTTGATGCGTCCCAGATAAAATTTGTTGGCGGACGGATGCGCGCTTCCATCGGCGATCGTTTGTTCGATGTTTGCGATCTCGATGACGTTCCGGGGCCGGGGATGGTAAAGCTTCTACGTCTGACAGACGGCAGCGACGCCAAATATCTTGCGGTTGAGGACGTCATTGATATTTTCACGCTTGATGGCGAAATCGCGCCGAGCGCCTGTCCTGAAATCTACGAAGGCGTTGTGTCGGCATTGGGCGAGACAGTCGAACTTATCAATGTGTTCCGACACTTCGAAGCCCAGGGCATTGCCGCTGACCCTAACGCCCGACCGCTTTGTTATGTCCAATGCGACGATGATTCGGTATGGGAGCATCGCATTCTCGCCCCGCTTTTGGTCGCGTCCGGGTACCGCGTCAGCTTTGAGGCCACCGACCGCGATGCTGCAGCCGTGGTCCTTAACCGAAACGAAGGCGACCCGGTCAAGTCTTCGGGCGATGCGCGGATTTTGACGCTTCGCGACACCAGCCATTCAACCGCAGATTCACGGTCCAGCATCTACCGCTATGACCGTATTGGGCTGATTTCCGCCATCGAGGCGAAATTGTCGGGAGTTGCATGACATGACCACACTCTATCTGATCGCGCATATTGATGGCTGCCGCGTTGCGATCGAAAGCGACCGCGTCGAATCGATTGTGCATGTTCCCGACATCATTCCCGTTCCAAGAGCGGATCCCAGCATAGCCGGACTGTTCGCGTTGCGAAGCCGAGTACTCACGCTGATCGATAGCCAGTATATGGTAACTGGCCAGCGGTGCATATTGCAAAAGGGCTGTCTCGCGGTGGTTGCCGAAATCGGTGGGCATCATTTCGGATTAGCGGTCGAGCGCGTCGAGGATGTCGTTTCAATCGCACCGGACGACATCCAGACTGCAATCAACCCTTCCGGCCAATGGAAATCGATTATTTCCGAAACGGCGTCGGTGGGCGACCATTTGGTGATGATCCTGGATCCTGCCAAACTGGTTGCAGGTGAACAGGCACTCGCCGCATAAGGCCCAAGTTAATTTGCTATTTTCGGCCGAATTAACGTGTCGATAACGCCCTCTCGTTAAGGTTCAAACCGGACCAAAAAAAAGGCGGGTTGCAGATGAAATCCTGTTTGATAGTCGATGACAGCAAGGTGATCCGTAAGGTTGCCCGGCATATTCTAGAGACCATGCAATTCGAAGTGGCCGAGGCCGCAGACGGCAAAGAAGCGCTAGACCATTGTAACGATAATTCACCGGATGTGATATTGCTTGACTGGAATATGCCGATCATGAGCGGCATGGATTTCCTGCGGGCCTATCGCTCGACCGTCGCTTCACCATCGGCAAAGGTCATTTTTTGCACCACCGAAAATGGTATCGCCCATATTCAGGCCGCCATTGATGCTGGTGCCGATGAATATGTTATGAAACCGTTCGACAGGGAAACGCTCGAAGCCAAGCTCCAAATCGTCGGCTGCATTTAAGGTCGGAACTGTGACGGTCGCCCACCCCTTGCTCGGTACTACGCCGGGGATAGCAAGATCACCAATTCGGGTGATGCTGGTGGACGATAGCATTGTCGCACGCTCCATTTTTGCCCGTGTTTTGGGCAAGCACGATCAAATCGAAATCGTCTGTGAGGCCGAAGACAGTGAATCGGCGTTGGCACATCTCGACGACAAGAATGTCGACATCATCCTGCTTGATATCGAAATGCCAAAGCGGTCCGGCCTGGAGGCGTTGCCCGACATTCAGGCAAAGGCCAATGGCGCGCGTATCCTTGTCGTGTCGGCATTCGCCGAGGAAAATGGCCCTGCTGCTATTCAGGCCCTTTCGCTGGGTGCGTGCGATACGCTAGCCAAGCCCGGTCGGTCAGGTTTTTCAGGCCGCTTTTCCGAAATATTGATTGATAAGGTGGTTCGCCTCGGCCTGTCTGGCCGTAGTCGAAGCGATGCGACCTATGCAGCAAAACTAGCCGTAGAGTATCAGCAGATCGTTCGGCCGTCTTGCATTGCGATTGGATCGTCCACCGGAGGTATACCGCCTATCTACGAAATAATCCGTAACCTCGATCCAACTTTGGATTCCCCGGTCTTCATTACCCAACATCTGCCTGAAGCATTTATGAGTTTCTTTGCGCGGCAACTCGACGGATTGACCGAACGAACGGTCAAAGTTGCCGAACCCGGCGAGCCAGTCAAAAACAACCACATCTATATAGCCCCTGGCGATGCGCATTTGGTCTGCCGCCGCGAACGCAAAGGCGTCGTTCTTGATCATCAAGAGCAATATTTGCCTAGCCGCTATTGTCCATCAGTTGACGCTATGCTTGAATCGCTTGCGCAAGTTTATGGCGCCGGGGGCATGGCTATCATCCTAAGCGGCATGGGGAATGATGGCGCGTTCGGTGCACGGTGCGTTGCCGATGCCGGCGGCTCTGTCCTTGTGCAGGACTTGGAGTCATCTGTGGTCTGGGGAATGCCTGGTTCGGTCGCACGTGAAGGTTTTGCCACGGCGATACTGGCACCATTTCAAATGACCGAATTGCTCGGTCGTATAGCAAAAGCAACATGAGCACTTCTCAAGGCAAAGCCTACAAGGCGCTTTCGGCATTGCTCGAAAAGCATACCGGCCAGACACTGCTCGCCAATCGCCACTGGCGTATCGATATGGCCCTGAAACCGCTGATGCGGCAGAATTCGATACCCGATCTGGATACCCTAATCTCGCTTATTGAAATCGACGCCGATCCAAGGCTGACGAGCGCTTGTGTGGAGGCAATGGTGAATAACGAAACCTGTTTTTTCCGTGATCAGGCAAACTTTGCACTACTGACAGGGCCGGTGTTTGACATGCTGCGCGATTACCGCATGGCAACGAAAAAATTGCGGATCTGGTCAGCGGCCTGTTCGACCGGACAGGAACCCTATTCGCTGGCGATGGCTATCAGCGAGAATGCAGAAAAATGGCGCGGCTGGAATGTCCAGATTTACGCAACCGACGTATCGGGTTCGGCGCTCGCACAGGCTCGAGCAGGGCGTTATTCGCAGTTCGAAATCCAGCGCGGTCTGCCGGTTATGCAGATGTTGCGTTATTTCGAGCAACAAGGTGAAGAATGGGTCGCGAAGGACAATCTGCGCAAGATGGTCACTTTCGCCGAGCATAATATGTTGAACAGTGCCCGCCATTTCGGGACGTTCGATGTCGTCCTGTGCCGTAACATGCTGATGTACCTGTGCGACGACAAGCGAGGGCTGGTGCTTGATGGCATAGCCCCGCTACTCGCCGATGACGGAATACTGATGCTCGGGGCCGCAGAAACGGTGATCGGTCAGACCCAGCGCTTCAAGGCCAGCAAGGAATTTCGAGGCTTTTATCAACCAGCCGCAGCGAAAATCGCAGCCCAGCCAATGGATTATCGCCGAACCGCTTGATATTGCCGTATTCCGCCGATGCCTATATGCATGGCGCATGACGATGATATGGACCCCGTCGCCCAATTTCGGCGAGCGCACCTTGCCGATAACGATGTTGGTGTTGCATTATACCGGAATGCCGTCTGGCGCGGCGGCAATTGATTGGCTGGCCAACCCTGCATCTAAGGTATCCGCGCATTATGTCGTCGATGAAGACGGTCAGATCGTCCATATGGTTCGCGAGGAACAGCGCGCGCAACATGCGGGCCTGTCCTATTGGCGCGGCATCACCGACAATAACAGCGCGAGCATCGGGATCGAAATCGTCAATCCCGGGCATGAGTTCGGCTATCGGCCCTTTCCTGAGGCGCAGATGGATGCTGTCACGCGTTTGGTAGCGGAAATCGTCCGCACTTATGGCATCGAGCCACGCAATGTTGTCGGTCATAGCGATGTGGCGCCCGCACGCAAGGAAGACCCTGGTGAGTTGTTCGATTGGGAACGGCTCGCAAAACTGGGGCTCGCCGTGCCGAGGCCCAGGGGCAATCTTGTCGATCCCGAATGGACCGATGCTGCGTTTCTGCTCGCGCTCGAACGCTATGGTTATGGTATCACCGACGGACGAGCTGCGGCGGTGGCGTTCCAGCGGCGGTTTCGTCCCGAAAATATCGACGGAATCATTGATGGCGAAAGCCGTGCCATCCTGTTGAGCTTGCTCTTGGAGTATGAGGGCGGACCTGCTATCTGAGCCACGCCAGAGGGTTGGGCGACCGCTGCTTCACGGGTAACTGTGTCGGAGAGGAAAGTCCGGGCTCCAGCGAGGAACGGTGCCGGATAATGTCCGGCGGAAGCAATTTTAGGGAAAGTGCCACAGAAATCATACCGCTGTATTTCGATGCAGTAAGGTCGAAACGGTGCGGTAAGAGCGCACCGCGTGGCTGGTAACAGCGACGGCATGGCAAACCCCACCGGGAGCAAAACCGAATAGGGGCGGCATATGGCATCCTCCTGCCAGTCGCCCGGGTTGGTTGCATGAGCGGCGCAGCAATGCGTCGCCTAGATGAATGGTCGCACAACGCTTTCGGGCGTGGACAGAACCCGGCTTACAGACCCTCTGGCTTTTTACCCCATGACCAAAAGGCGAATGCGAAAATAGCAATCACAATGGCTTCGACCAACATTGGCAATCCAACCCGTGGCGAATAGCCGTCGATTGCCACGCTCACAAAGCGGCCCAACAATGCTCCGCCGACGAGTAAGGTTGTAGCCGTCAGCCAGAGGCGATTCTGCTGCCATGCGGCAATTATACCGAACAGTCCGATACCAAGGAAAACTCCTCCGACATCCGCGCGCAGGTTTGCGCGACCGATATCGCCGATTGCCTGAAGCCCGCGCTCGCTGGGCAGTGCCTCGATTCCGAACCAATGCTGCGCCGTTGACAACAAAGACAAAAGCCCGATCAAACCAACCAATATTCGCGAAACTAGAGCCATGAAGTCCCCCTTGACGCGCACGTCAACATTTACATGCGCGTATGATTATGTTCTGTGTACTTGCAGGGACAAATTTCTGAGGGGTTAGTCAATGTCGATTGTCGATCGTGCCAAGAATATCATCATGAAACCGGCTGATGAATGGAACGTCATTGCTGGCGAGCCTGCTACCATAGGCGGCTTGTTCACCGGTTATGCCATGATACTGGCAGCAATTCCGTTGGTTTTCGGAATCATATTTACCGGCGCACTTGGAATGTCGGCTGCTGGCCTCGGTGGAATGGGCGGCGGCGCGATGGCGATGGGTTTCAGTGCGGTGGCAACTATGGCTGTGATTGGTTACGTGCTCTCGCTGGTTACGCTTTATCTGATGTCGATGGTCGTAAATGCGGTGTCGCCGAGCTTCAATGGTAAGTCCGATATGGTGCAGTCGACGAAGCTGATGACTTACGCCTCGACGCCAACGTGGGTTGCGGGTCTG
>JANLSY010000052.1:0-2604 GCA_031362665.1 Sphingomonadales bacterium | reverse complement strand
CGGCAAGGCGCGGCTGCAGTCGCAACGCTGACGGGCGTTCGCCGCAAAACTCCCGCGGGGCGCCCGCGTGTTTCAGGAGATGCAGATTCGATCACCAGCCTGCCGAGCAACTGGAAACTCGACATCAATCTGGTCGCGCCGGACGAACTTTATGTCACCGGCATGGGACTGGAGTCCGAATGGGGTGCCAACTTGCGGATTACCGGAACCAGCGATGCGCCGCGCATCTCAGGCGATATGCAACTTATGCGCGGAACATTGGGTTTTGCTGGACGCTCGTTTGAACTGGAAAGCGGCCGGATATCGTTCAACGGCGGTCCAGCCAGCAACCCGTCGATCCGCGTTGTCGCTGCAAGCGAGGTCGATGGCACCACAGTACGCGTAAACATGCGCGGC
The DNA here is from genome assembly GCA_031362665.1 of Sphingomonadales bacterium. Taxonomy (GTDB): domain Bacteria; phylum Pseudomonadota; class Alphaproteobacteria; order Sphingomonadales; family Sphingomonadaceae; genus Sphingorhabdus_B. The sequence goes on along the minus strand of JANLSY010000052.1, from coordinate 2,208 downwards.
ACCGGCCAGAACCCCGACATCAGTTTCAGCTCGACGCCCGCGCTGCCGCAGGACGAAATCATGGCGCGCATTCTGTTCGGTAACTCCATCGGGGAACTCAGCGCCATTCAGGCAATCCAGCTTGCCGCATCGCTCAACAATCTGCGCGGCGGCGCGGGTGGGCTCAATCCATTGGGTGTGTTGCAATCGGCGACGGGCCTTGACCGGCTGCGCATATTGGGTGCCGATGAAAAGACCGGGCGTGATACCGCGGTTGCTTTCGGTCAATACATCACCAACGATGTCTATGTGGAAATTGTCACCGATGCCCGCGGTTATACCGCGACCCAGCTGGAAATCAGCCTAACCCCGGCGCTTTCGGTGTTGAGCCAAATCGGCACGGGCGGTCAATCGAACATCAACGTCCGATACAAGAAGGATTATTGATGCGCTTTGGTCTGATATTCCTGTTCATGCTTTGCGGATGCCAGAAGGATTTCGACAGCCAATATGCCGAAACCGAGAAGAAGGTGAAGGCAGCGGAGGCAAAGCTTGATGCAGAGATGGCCAAGGAAGCCGCCAAAGAACCCGGAGAGAAATCAAAGGATTGATGACGGGCCTTTTCTTTAACCGTAATCAACCCTAACAGAGCCGATATGTGGCAACTCCATCAATATCCGCTTTGTCCGTTCTCGCGCAAAGTCCGCCTGCTCTTGGGCGAAAAGGGGATCGCCTACAGCCTGGTGCGTGAAAATCCTTGGGAGCAACGCGACGATTTTCTGCACATGAACCCAGCGGGGCGCACGCCGGTGATGCGCGATAGCGAGCGGAATATTACGCTCGCCGACTCGGTGGCGATTTCGGAGTATATCGACGAGACGGTATCGACCAATCCGATGATCAGCGGAACCGCGCAATATCGCGCTGAAATCCGTCGGCTAGTGTCGTGGTTCGACGAGCAATTTTACGGCGATGTGACTCAACCGTTATTGCACGAGCGCATGAAGAAACGTCTGGTCGATCGCCAGCCGCCTGATTCAAGAGTTCTCCGCGAGGCAATGAAACTCGCCAACGGGCATTTGGACTATGTCGATTACCTTATCGATCATCGCGCGTGGATGGCAGGTTCGGTGATGAGTATGGCCGACCTCGCTGCAGCGGCGCAGATTTCGGTTGCCGACTATCTAGGCGGAATCGACTGGACGGGGCATGAGCAGACCAAGGCGTGGTACGCAATGTTCAAATCGCGGCCCAGTTTCCGGCCTTTATTGTCCGAACGGATGGAGGTCATCGCTCCGCCCAAACATTACGAGCAGGTCGACTTCTAAGCTTCTGCCAACGTGACCAGCTGGTCTGCGCAAGCGCCCCAGCCTTCCTCGAAACCCATTTCTGCGTGACGCTGGCAATCACCTTCGCTCCAGTGGCGCGCGACCGCAGTATAGCGCGTACCGCCGCCTTCGGGTGCGATCGACCATATCCCGATCATAAACGGGCCTGCTGGCATCAGGTCGCCGACAACCGCATCGGTAAAGGCAAAGCGGCGCCCTTCGTCCCACGCCAGCACAGTGCCGGGGTTCGGATGAACCTCGCCATTGGGGCCGTACATTGTGCAGGTCGACGCGCCACCTGCGCGGCGCTCAAGCTTTTCGAACTCCGCGCGCCAAGGCTTCGGGCACCACCATTCTTCAATCCGGTCAGCCATGACGTCCCAGACCTTTTCAGGCGAGGCATCGATGAGGCGAGTGACGGAAAGTTCCCATCCGTTTTCTTGTGTGGCGGTCATTCTATTCTCCTTGTGTCAGTCACGGTCCGTGGGGCCGAGCGTTCAGAAATAGCGATACGGCCTACCGCCATCGACGGCGCGCGCAACCGACGGACGGGCGAGCGCCTTCGCGCGATGCGCCTTTAGCCGTGTGAACTCTTCGGGGATAGGGTGCATCTAGTCGGCATAGAATAGAAACCGCCTACCGGTGCAATCGGCCAGCGTGAAATCGGCGCCGCAGGCCCAGCCTTTTTCCTGATTTGCCGCGAAAATTGCCACTGGATCACCGCCATCACCACAATGAACATCGGGAAAGCGAGTATGGCGATGTCAGTCTGTGCGCATTGGGCGATGAGGAAGGGGTAACTGAACTGGATAAGGATCGCGATAAGGCTAAATGCAAAGGCGAGCGGCGCCCAACACTTTCGCATGATGAAGCCGGTATCGCCAAGTGTACCGACGCCGAC
>JANLSY010000024.1:0-6459 GCA_031362665.1 Sphingomonadales bacterium | reverse complement strand
GCCCATCGTCGCTGCGGCGGTCGGCCTGTGTGTTGGGAAACAGGCCAATGCACGGAATTTCGAGTTCGATAGCTTCGGCGGCGCGCATTACAATCTGGTCGACGGACCATCGCGATACGCCGGGCAGTGTAGCGATCGGTTCCTCGACATCTTTACCTTCGGTAACAAACAGCGGCCAGATCAAGTCGGCCGGGGTCAGGATATTTTCGCGCACCATTGCGCGGCTCCAACCGGTCGCGCGGCTGCGGCGTAGGCGGGTGTTGGGGAAACTGGGTGTATTGCTCATGCGCACTGCTTAGCGAGGCAGTGCCACAACCTCAACGGCTTATCCGCGAGTGTTGCGAACGTCCATGCGCTGGGTCAGCCGGTCGATTTCGCGCTTTGGTTCTTCCTGAACCCGGCCCGAGGGCTTGATCGATGTTAGCGCGGCCCCGGGTTTGACCGATTTCAGGCGACTCAATTGGCCTTTGAACCGTGACAGATCGCTGCCTTCAAGCTGCGCGCGCTGGGTAAATTTGACCGACATCGGATTGACTGCGCGACCACCGCGATAGAGTTCATAATGAAGATGCGGCCCTGTCGATAGCCCGGTCGAGCCGACATAGCCGATAATCTGACCGCGCCGCACGCGGCTTCCCGGACGTGCGGCGATCCGGCTCATATGACCATAGCCGGTGGCAAGTCCGCCACCGTGGTTTAACTGCACGAAATTGCCATAACCGCCCTTACGTCCGGCGTAGGCGACGACACCGTCGGTGACCGCAAAAATTGGCGCGCCATAACCAGCCTTGAAATCGAGACCGCTGTGCATGCGTGCATAACCAAGGATCGGATGACGCCGCATCCCGAAGCCAGAGGTGATACCTCCATTAACGGGCCGACTGAGCGCACCTTTGGATTCGCCGACACCCGATGCCTCGAACCATTGGCTGTTGTCACCGCTGGTCCATTTGAGCATCTGGATCGCCGATTTTCCGTCGCGATCAATCCCAGCGTACATTAGTTTGCCAACTTTGATTTCGCCAGTTTCGGCGCGTTTGTAATCGACGATTATGTCGAATTCGTCGCTCGCGCGGATGGACGATAATGATGTGCGTCCGGCTATGACCTTGAGATAATCCTGAATTGCGCTGGCGGGCGCTCCGGCGGCTCGGGCAGACCGGTAGACACCTTGTTCGCCAACAGTCCCGCGGATACGCAAAGGCGTTTCATCCACCGATATCGGCTTGCGGGTAAGGCGCAGTGCGCCAGCTTCGCGGTTCACTGCCAGATTGAGGTCGAAACGGGCACGAAATGCCACTGATTCGAGGGGACGTGCCGCGTTTTTCGAACTGCGTTGCCCCAGCACGATTTCAATCAGCGTTCCGGGCTCGATTTCGCCAAGCGCTGTCACCTCCGACACCATCGAGGTCACGTTGCTCGCTTCGCCGCCGCCAACACCTGCGCGTTGCAGCACGCGTGCGAAGCTGTCGCCCCGTCCCAAGGTTGCAGTGAGTTCGATGCGTGGGCGCTCGGGACTTCCCGCCAAAGCGATTACGGCGTCAGTCGCTGCCATTCGCCGTCCGCTATCGCTGCCAAAGGCGATCGGCATGACCATTTGCGCGCGCGCTTCTTCAAATTCAGTTTCGGTGGGCAGCGGCGGTTGCGCGCCATAAACGGGGCCGAAGTCGGGGAACAAGGCAAGCGCCAGGACACTAAGTGTAGTGAGCGTACCAAGGCCACGGAGCCAGCGGGCCGAGCCGATATCTTCGCCAAGATCGGGAACAAGGTCCAGTTCTGCCAACCGGTCGCGCCAGTTGCGCTCGGGGGTTTGGCGCATGGGTGCCGTCATCGCGTCTGCCAAAGCCACGCTGCCCCCCATCCCGACACTGGCAAAGCCCATATCTTTGCCTTCAAACATTAACGACCCCTCAGTCCGCATCCACGCGGACAAACCCGTATTTACCCAAGTGTTTGTGACGGCATATGGTTAAAGTCAATTTAAGATGGGCAATGCGCCATTATACATGCGGCCAAATGTGTAAATTCGCCGATTAGCGCAAAATTACTATAACTTATGGTATGACGAACAAATTTAACCGCTTCATTAAACGCGTTGCAATGCTATGGTTTGCCGATGATTGGAGAGCGAAATGGCCGAAGCGCGTGTCGAATTTTTCTATGATCTATCGAGCCCGTGGACCTATCTTGCTTTCACCAATTTAACGGGTGTTTTGGAGCGCACCGGGGCAGAAGCATTGCTCAGGCCCATATTGGTCGGCGGGGTATTCAACGCGGTGAACCAGTCGGTGTATGCGGCGCGCGAGGCGACGGATAATCGCAAGCTGAACCATAGCTGGCGGGTGTTGAAGGATTGGGCGGCGTTGGCAGGCGTCGAGATGAACTTTCCGTCGCAATGGCATCCGGCAAAAAGCGTGAATGCAATGCGGATGGCGTGTGCTTTGGCGGACGACCAGCACGCATTATGGAATTTTACAAACGCCGCATTTGAGAGCTATTTCGGTCGACAGGAAAATCTGGACGATCCTGATGTGCTGGTCGCCATAGCGGATGGTGTCGGATTGGATGGTGAAAGTTTGCGTTCAAAGTCGCAAACCGACGAAGTGAAGGCATTGCTCCGCGCTAATACCGAAGCGGTTGTCGAACGTGGCGGCTATGGCTCGCCGACGATATTTGTTGATAAAGCCCGAATGTATTTCGGCAACGACCAGTTGCCTCTCGTCGAATTCGCCTTGAAGGAAAAAGCATGAACGACCGCGTTTCGATTAATGTTGAGAACCATATCGCCGACGTCCGTCTGACACGTGCGGACAAAATGAATGCGCTCGATCCCGCCATGTTTCAGGGCATTATCGCTGCTGGCGAAGAGCTTACGGTTATCAAGGGCGTTCGCGCCGTGGTTCTGTCGGGCGAGGGACGCAGTTTTTGTGCAGGCCTCGACATGGCGAGTATGGCGGGCGGTGGGGCGAATGCCAGCAGCGGGAGCATGGGCAAGCTGACAGACCGCACGCATGGCAACGCCAATATGTTTCAACAAGTAGCGATGTTATGGCGCAAATTGCCGATGCCGGTGATTGCCGCGGTCCACGGTGTATGCTTCGGCGGCGGGTTGCAGATTGCCAGCGGCGCAGACATCCGCGTGATGGCACCCGATGCGCGGTTAGCGGTAATGGAGATGAAATGGGGGCTGATCCCCGACATGGGTGGCTACGCTTTGTGGCGCGGGCTAGTGCGCGACGATGTGTTGCGCGAGTTGACCTATACCAATCGTGAGTTTTCGGGCGCGGAGGCACTTGGGCTGGGCTTTGCCACCTATGTCGATGAAAACCCGCACGCCCGCGCGATGGAGATCGCGCACGAGATTGCCAACCGCAACCCTGAAGCGATGCGAGAGGCGAAGGCGTTGTTCAACGAATATGCCGATATGGATGAGGACGCGATCCTGATGGCCGAAAGCGAACGCCAGGCGCGGGTCATCCGGACACCCAACCAAATCGAAGCGGTGATGGCGGGAATGCAGAAGCGCGGAGCGACGTTTGCAGATTAGGCGGATTTTACCCGCAAACGTTCAAACTCTTCGCGCAAATCCTGCGGCAAGGCCGTGGGGCCATTCGCGTCCGTGAGTACGATGGTTGTAACGCACGTTGCCTTGCATTCGCTACCCTGAAATGCAGCGGAGGCGATGTCCCAGCTGCTGTTGCCTATGCGCAATATTCCGCTGGCAATTTCGACATGTTCGGGAAAATGCGCCTCGGCGATATATTCGAGTGCAACGCTTACAATCAGCCAACGTTGCCCCGGTGCGCGGCGTTCGACTTCGATTGCGTGGTTGAACATCCCGCGTCCATGTTCGAATAATCCGGCCATCGAAACATTGTTGATATGGCCGAGCAGGTCGAGATCGGCGAAGCGCGTTTCGGTGCGATGTTTGAACGGGTAATTGGTCGGGTTGAGTTGCCAGCTTTGCGGTTTTGGCACTTACAGCCCCCGCCCGATCAGTTCCTTCATAATCTCGCTGGTTCCGCCAAAAATCCGTGTGACGCGTGCACCGCGCCACATGCGGGCGATGGGATATTCGTTCATATAGCCCGCACCGCCGTGCAGCTGCAGGCATTTGTCGACAATTTCCCACTGAAGCTCGGTGTGCCACAGCTTCGCTGCCGCGCCTTCCTCGGCGGTCAATTCTTTCTTGTAATGGCGGTTCAGAGCCCAATCGAGATGCGCCCAGCCGACCTGCAATTTTGACTTGAGGTCAGCCAGCACGAAACGGGTGTTTTGGAAATCGAGCAAAGGTTTGCCAAACACCTTGCGGTCGCGCGCGAATTCTACCGTCTCGTCGAACGCCTTCTGGCTCGATGCCATGGCGGAAACTGCAATCGAAAGCCTCTCCTGTGGCAATTCGCTCATCAGGTAGATGAAGCCCTTGCCCTCTTCGCCGAGGCAGTTGGTCATCGGTACGCGGACATCTTCGAAGAACAGTTCAGACGTGTCGGCTTCGTCCATGCCGATCTTGTCGAGATTGCGTCCGCGCGAAAAACCTTCGCGGTCGCCCTCGACCAGTATGATCGACATGCCTTTCCACGCTGGTTGGATTTCCGTGTCGGTTTTTACGCAGACCAGTATCAGGTCGGCATTTTGCCCGTTGGTGATATAGGTTTTGTTGCCGTTGATGACATAATGATTGCCGTCCTTGCGCGCGGTTGCCTTCATTCCCTGAAGGTCGGAACCGGTGCCTGGCTCGGTCATCGCGATGGCAGTAATCGTTTCGCCTGAAACGAGACGTGGGAGCCAGTGCTTCTTCTGCTCCTCGCTGCCGTAGGACATGATGTAGTTGCACACGATGTCCGATTGCAGCGAAAAGCCGGTCGCCGCACCGCCATAATAGGCGCTTTCTTCGTCAACGATGGCGTTGTAGCCGAAATCGAGACCCAGCCCGCCATATTCTTCGGGCACAGTCGGGCATAGCATTCCGACTTCGCCTGCCTTAGGCCAGATCGATTTGGGGACAATGCCGTCTTCCTGCCACTGCTTCGCGTTGGGCGCGACTTCCTTCAGCAGGAACTGGCGGACCGATTGGCGGAAGGCTTCATGATCTTCGTTGTACGCGCTGCGTGGAATGACATCGAGCGACATGGAATCTCTCCTTAAAGAATTTGACCAGTCATTGGCAGCATGCTGACGCTAACGTCAAGCAGAATTTAATCGTGCGATTAAACGGGTTCGCCAGCGGCGCGGGCGCGATCCACAATCGTCCGCTCGGCGGCCGGCAGCATCCGGTAAGCCGCCACTAAAAGGGCTAATGCAATCGGCGCAACGCCAATCAGCGACAATATTCCCGTTCGCAGATCACCGACCAATTTTCCGTCGACCATATTACCGGTCAGGTCAGAAATCTGCCCGACCATGTAAGGCCCGAATGACAGGCCGACCAGCGTGGTGCCAAGGAAGAAAGCAGCAGTTGCTGTACCACGCATCCGGGGCAGCACGAGGTCTTGCGTGGTAGCTGCGGCTGCACCTAGCGCAGCTGCGCCGAACATTCCGGCCATGAACTGCATGACATAAAACAGCGTACCATTTTCCGTTGTGAACCCAATCCAGATGGGAATGACCGGAGCCACGACACCGAAGATTACCACCAGTATGCGGCCTGCCGGATTTTTGTCGCGAAGCGCGTCCGCAATGCGTCCGCCGATGATAACGCCGATAAAACCGCTTAAAGCACCATTCGCCCCCAGAATGAACGCCAGTTCCGCTTTGGGGAGTTTCAGCACGGTCTCGGCATAGGGCGCCGACCAAAAGGCCAGCGCATAAGCGGCGAGGGAGACAAGGCCATAACCCAATGTCGTGCAGATAAAGGCTGGCGTTCCCCAGATCAGCTTGAACGTGGCGGGGTCCTTAGCGCGCAACGTCGATGCCCAGGAAAAAACGGCGTAATAGCCAAAGCTAACCGCCGACCATTGCGGTAACGCGTCCTTATGGGGCGTAGAGGGCTTGTCGGTCAGTTCGATCATCGACCAGGCAAACGCAGCAAGCGCCACGCCCGTCAGGATATTCATTGCCAACGCAACTGGGCCGCGTTTCCATGCCCCCCACAACGTGAACGGCGGAACGATCATCGACAAGTCGCTGACAAAGGCCCGAAAAGGGGCAGGGTTGCTGGCGGTGGCAACACCATCCATCGCACCCCGTTTCGGTTCACGCAAGGACGCAACCCATAACGCTACGATCACCCCGGGAATGCCGACCGCAAGAAACGCCGCTTGCCAGCCAACCAGCCCCATGGGTCCGCCAGCGGGATAGGCCTTGTTCCACCCTTGTACGATGAGCGCGCCGATAAACAATGACACACCGCCGCCGATATAGAGTCCCGACGAATAGATGGCGAGCGCGGTTGCGCGCTGTTTTTTCGGGAAATAGTCCGAAATCAAAGAATAAGCAGTTGGACTTGCGGTTGCTTCT
>JANLSY010000001.1:0-4042 GCA_031362665.1 Sphingomonadales bacterium | reverse complement strand
GCATCAGCACGACATTTTTGGCGATATGACTGCCATGTCGCGCAACTGCGCCGGGTACGACGCGAAACCCTGCTTCGCGGAAACGGTTTTCGCCCCATCCTGCGAACTTTGACGGCACCTTGTCATAGGCAGGCGCCCCGCTCGCGCCGCCATCGACCACGACATTGTCGTTGAGCCGGAACGAGAGCAGCACCGCCTTTTTGAGCCACTGGTTCACAAGCCAATGACCGTCTCGTTTCTCGGCAACGCGAAAGCTTCCGTTATCCAGCCCGGCCAAAGCGGTCTGGACCGCATCACGAACCTCGCCCTGTGTCGCGCTGCTGATCCCGTCGCGGGCGTCCCATGCGGCGTCGATAATGGCAGAAAGCTGGTCGGTCATAGGGCTCTTTCAATGTTGCAAATGGACGACAGCCAACTGGTTACGTCGTCAATCTGGTGATCAATATGGTCTTCATGGCCGCTGCTATCAGCTTCGCCGGCATGTTTCACCCAAATTGTCGTCATGCCGATCGCCTTGGCGGGTACAAGATTATGCGCCGAATCCTCGACAAAAAGGGCGCGTTCGGGCGACACGTCCAGTTGGTCGCAAAACGCACGGTAACTCGCCGGATCAGGTTTGGGTCGGTGCTCCATCCGGTGGATATCGAAAATGTCCTCGAACACATCCTCCAACCCCCGGGTAGCCAACACCCGCTGCGCATAAGGCAGGTCGGCATTGGTGAAGATCAGTTTTCTCCCGGGCAGTCCCTCGATATTAGCCCGCAAATCGCCGCACGGTTGCAGCTTCGACAAATCGACGTCATGGACGAAATCGAGATAACGATGCGGGTCGACCCGGTGCTCGGCCATCAGCCCGCCCAGTGTCGTGCCATATTGCTTCCAGTAACGGTGCCGGATGCCATGCGCCTCGTCCGACCCGATCTTGAAATAATCCTCCACAAAAAGGGCAATCCGGTCGCGGACCTGCGCCATGATTTCGGCCTCGGGCGGATAGAGCGTCAGGTCGAGGTCGAAAATCCATGTGTCGATGTGTGAAAAGTCGGGGTGCATCCTTGGCCCCGTAAACACGTATTTACCGTATCACAACACGCCACGGTAACGTTAAGATTGGAGAAAGCGAGATTGGCGCATATCGTGGCGCTTACTGGGGAGAGGTCGCACTTTCATGACGGGCAGCATCAAGGGCCGCAAGATAGCGGTAGGAACATCGGTTGTTTTCGCGCTGACCTTGTCGGCCTGTGGTGGCAGTGGCGGTGGGGTAAATTCTACGCCTCCTCCGCCATCCCCGCCTCCGGTCGTTGCGCCGCCCCCGCCTCCTCCTTCTACGCCACCACCTCCGCCGCCGCCCACGGCTAATTTCGATACGGCTGAATTTCGGAGATCGGACGGCCCCAGTTTCCATAACGCAGTCACCGCCTATCGGGCAGGCGCGACCGGGTCGGGTATTACCGTCGGCGTTATCGATTCCGGGATCGACCCCAACAGTCACGAATTTACCGGACGCATACACCCCATGTCGGCTGACGTAACGAGCGGCGGCAGGGGTCTTGGCGATGACGATGGCCACGGAACCGCAGTCAGCCGGGTGGTCGGCGCGGCGAAAGACGATTTGGATACGCACGGCATTGCCTTTAACGCGACCATATTGGCATTGCGCGCCGATCAGCCCGGGACATGCACGACGCCCGCAACAGGCGAGAATGAAGCAAGCTGTTCATTCTTTGACTCAGCCATCGCCGCAGGCGTCAACCGCGCGGTTGACGCAGGTGCGCGGGTCGTCAACATATCGCTGGGCGGCGCGGGCGGCGCCAACACTGCACTGCGCGCTGCGATCAACCGGGCGACGCTGGCGGGTATTGTCATCATCGTTTCAGCGGGGAATGAGGGCAATGACGCAGTGCCCAAATTTGACCCGAATAATCCCAGCCCCTTTGCCCAAGCGCTAATCGCAAATGGCAATGGTCTTGTGATTGCCGCCACATCTGTCGATGACCAAGGCGTCATTTCCGACTTCAGCAACAAGGCTGGAATCTCGCAGAATTTTGTCCTTTCGGCGCTCGGGTCGAGCATTTGTTGCGAATATCAGAATGATACGATCTTCCGTTTCCAGCAGAACGGCCAGACTTTTGTGCGCGTGTTCAACGGAACGTCGTTCTCTGCCCCCCAGATTGCCGGGGCCGCCGCGCTGCTGGCGCAGGCTTTCCCTAACCTTACGGGCGCGCAGATCGTCAACCTGCTGCTGACGAGCGCGCGCGATGCGGGGGCGGCGGGGACCGATACGACTTACGGGCGCGGAATATTGGATATTGCGCGCGCCTTCGCGCCTTCAGGCACAACCTCGCTGGCCGGGACGGCGGTGCCGGTTCCGCTTGATGACAGCAGCGGCACTACCTCAGGCCCCATGGGCGATGTCGCGCTGTCGGATCGCGCGGTAAATGCGGTGATCCTCGATAGTTACGGCCGCGCCTATGACATCAATCTCGCGCATGGCCTGAGCGGGACCGCGCCGCGTTTGCGGCTAACGCCAGCGCTCATCAATCAAGGCCGGTCGGTGAACATCGCGGCCGGCGGTGCCGAGCTGGCCTTTTCTATTAGCGACAATGGCGCGGGCGACGCGCGTGTTGCGCCGTTGTTGCTAACGGGCGACCTGCGGGCGCAGTCACGCATCTTGGCCGGGCGGGTCAGTGCGGTGATTGCAAAAGACACACGGTTCAGTCTCGGTATCCGTCAAGCTGCTGCGGGGCAGGTTGCGGCCTTGCAGGGAATGTCGGGTAGTGCCTTTTTGACAGCGACCGAGGCGCGGCTCGAAAGCGGTTTCGAGCGCGTGGCCGACAGCTCATTCGCGTTGCGGCATCAGGTAGGCGGCTTTGGCCTCACTGGCAGCGCCGAGCTTGGCGATGCAAGGCTTTTCGAGCGAGCAGGAGCGGAGTTTAACCGGAGTGGCACACGGAGTTATCCGTATTCTGTGGTTGGCCTGTCGCTTGACCGGCAGGTCGGTCCGGCGAAACTGGCCGTCGGTACAAGCTGGGTGCGCGAGGATGAAACGATATTGGGTGCGCGTTTTGCCGACTTTATCGGGCAAGGCGGCGCGCGCAGCCTGTTTGTCGACGGTAATGGCGAGCTACGTTTGGGCCGGGACTGGTCGTTGGGTGCAAGCTGGCGGCAGGGTTGGACGTACGCGAATGCCGGCGGGTCGCTTGCGGGGCAAAGCCTGCTCAAAAGCAACGCTTTTTCGTTCGATGTAAGCCGCAATAATGCGGTGATGCGTGGTGACCGATTGGCGTTTCGCGTTGCCCAACCCTTGCGGGTGACGAGCGGAGGTTTGTCGTTCAATCTGCCCATCGCCTATGATTATGCGACGTTGACGCCGACCTTCGGCGTTCGCCGTTTCAGCCTTGCGCCGACCGGTCGTGAGATTTCCAGCGAGCTTGCGTGGGTGATGCCGCTGGACGGCGGATATTTCTCATCGAATATTTTCTGGCGACAAGAACCCGGGCATTTCGAAAGCGCGCCCGATGATGTCGGTGTTGCCTTCCGCCTGCAATTCGATTTCTAGACGGGCCCCATCAAAGTAGTACTTTGATGGGAAGGCTAAACGGTAAAGCTCTCACCACAACCGCAACTACCGGTGGCGTTGGGGTTGTTGAACACGAAGCCGGCGGCGAATTCGTCTTCGACCCAGTCCATGATTGAGCCGACCAGATACAGCACCGAGCCGCCATCGATGTAGAGCACGCCTCCGGGGGTTTCGATTTTCTCGTCAAACGGAACGGCTTCGCTGACATAGTCGACCGAATAGGCCAGCCCCGAGCAACCCCGACGCGGCGTCGACAGTTTGACGCCAATGGCATTTGCCGGAGCCTTTGCCATCAGTTCTGCAATGCGTGCTTCCGACGCTGGTGTCAGGATAACTGCGGCAGGACGGGCGCGTGTTTTGACTTCGGTCATAGCATTCCAAGCTCCAGACGGGCTTCGTCGGTCATATTGGCAGGCGTCCAGGCTGGCTCCCAGACCAGATTGACCTCGGCATCGCCAATCCCCG
>JANLSY010000397.1:0-4661 GCA_031362665.1 Sphingomonadales bacterium | reverse complement strand
GCAAGTCGATGAAGTCACGCGAGGAATGGGCCGAGTGATACCTTCATCGAAGGTGCAGCTGGTGCAAGCTGCCGAACCTTCGACAATCGAAGAGATATTGGTACGGTCGGGCCAGACCGTGAAAAAGGGGCAATTGCTCGTTCGTTTTGATGACACCACTTCTTCGTCGGAGCTGGGCCAATTGCAGACCGAAACCGAACGGTTGGCGGCGAGTTCCGCGCGCCTGAATAGGGAGGCAGGCGGCGCAGGTGGCTGCGTCGGCTCGAGCTGCGAGGACGAAGCACGGTTGCAAGCTGCACGGCAGTCGGCGCAGCGCAGTCGGGTCGGTGCACTGAGTGCGGGCGTCGAGCAACGGCGGCGCGATTTGGGCGAGGCGCAGGCAACGGTATCATCGCTCGAATCGAGCCTGAAACTGGCGCAAGATCAGGTCGATATGGTCCGGCCGTTGGCAGAGAAAAAGATTGTCCCGCAAACCGATCTGTTGACTGCGCAGCGCGAGTTGCAGGACATTCGCGGCAGGCTTGCTGCCGCACGCGAAGGCGTTTCACGTGCATCGGCGGCGATTCGGGAAGCACAGGCGCAAGTGGCTGAATCGCAATTCCAATATCGTCAGGAAGCGCTGAACGAACGCTCGCAGATCAACACCAAGATCGCGGTCAACGAACAGACAATGCGCGGCGCGCAAGGCCGCCTCAACCGCGCCGAAATCCGCTCGCCGGTCAACGGTATCGTCAATGATGTGCAGGTCACGACGGTCGGCGGTTTTCTGAATGCAGGCGAGAAGATAATGCAAATCGTGCCGATGGGTGACAAGTTGCTCATCGAGGCCCGCGTTGCGCCCGGCGATATCGCATTCATCAAGGTTGGGGACCGCGCCAACGTAAAAGTTACCGCCTATGATTTCTCGATCTATGGCGGGCTGTCGGGGAGGGTTGCGCAGGTTTCCGCCGACAGCATTTATGACGAGGTCGAGCGCCAGGCCTATTTCACGGTTATCGTCGAAACCGACCGCGCCTACTTGCTGAAATCGGGCAAGCGCCTGCCGATTACGCCGGGCATGATCTGCGATGTCGAAATTCTCACCGGCCGCAAAAGCGTGCTCAGCTACCTGCTCAAGCCCGTACTGAAAGCCCGTTCGGAAGCACTAACGGAACGCTGAGCAGTGCCATGGATAATACCGGCATTTCGGGCTCGACGGTAACCGTCCGCACGTCGCCAAGATTCATGCCTGCCGGCGGAAGGACAGGCTCAACGGATGCCATACGGACTGGCTGCGCAGATTGAACACTATATCCATGCACCCATTTAGCGTTCTGGCTAAAAGACATGATCGGACGGTAATCATTAGGCAGGCGGGCGTCGAGCAACCGGTCGGTCATATTGTCGAGCATCACTGCTCCATCCGCCAGCGTTACTACCAAAATCGCATGGTCTGCATTACGCACCAAATCGCGCGCCACGACCAGCCGCATCTTGTCGCGCGTTATGCCAAGCGCTGACAAAAGTTCCATCTTTGCTATCGCGAAGTCTTCACAATCGCCGATGCCGCGGCGGAATGTTTCACTGGCGGTTGCCCAATAATCGGAGCGACCGTAGATTTCCCGATCTTCCCCAAATTGGATGTTCCGGTTCACCCACCGATTGACAGCTTCGACTTGCCCGGATTGGTTGTTCGAATGACGCGCGCCTGTTGCTGTTAAGAGCCGGTCAAACTTTGCTCGGCCTCGTTTGGAATTGACCGCTGCCCATTTGACATCAAATGGTGTGCGCGCGATGGCAATCGACATTGAGCCAAGAATTGCATTCGCCGAAATATCTATTTGCCGCGCGGCTTTTGGCTGAATTTGAAGTTCGCCAACATCATCACAATCGTCGCGAAACCCGTCGGAGACCGACGACAGTATATTAGGCCCCGCGCTTGCCGCAGCTGAGCGATCCGAAGCTTGAGCGAGTCGCATTTGCTCCAATTTGCTCATTTGGCCGCCTAGTATTGCTTCGGCTTTGCTAGCGGACCGTGGGCCCGCGCTTGGTTCAACAATGCCCAGCGGCGCCATTGCCATCTGGACGGGTAAGCCAGCAGACTGACCGCCGCAGCCTTGAAATGGCGGGATACTTGCAGAATGAGTGACCGACTGCGCCGACACTTGGCTTGGCATGGCGATTATAGCCGCAATCGCAGCAATCCATGCGATTGCTGTCGGTTGATGGCGCCACAGACAAACGCTGCGCAGGCGAGGATGGAACATAGCCATCCGCAGCATATGCGCCGTAAGCTACAGCCATCCGGTATCCGCACTTGGTTAACAGCATACGGCTACCAGTTAACCGATTTGATATGGCGGTCAGTGAAATCCGGCATCCAGCATTACGGCGGCTATGCTGTCGTCTTCCTTGTTGGGGGTGTTCGCCCCATCGCTGACGGCAGCACGTCCGGAATGGTAACTTCATTGTAGGAAAAACGGCAATGCCTGCATTTAGCCATCTGTCCTGAACTATTCACTGCCCGCTCGAGATGAAACTTCGAGTCTGAAACCTGATAAATATTGGTGCTCAGTTGCATAGAGCATATGAATTTTTGTTGCTGAAACGGCTTTTCCCTGTAAATCCGCTGCACAATAGGGAAATCCAAGCGGGGAAGGGCACTACAGCCTGTACCCACCGCAATATTTGGCCCTCTTTCAGGTGAACCGCGCAAAACTTATGTCGAAAAAACGTAAAGGCAGTCCGCGATTTGCGGCGCTAAGGGCAAAGCCACTACTATATTGGGTCAAGTTCGTAGCATGGTTCTCAATCGTTGGCTATGTCGCCTGGCTTTCATTTATCCACGCAGTAGCCAATGTCACTTGGCAACAAAATCCGGACATGGCTTTGCGGTTTGTACCGGATCATCCGCTTGCCTTGTCCCGGAAGGCGGACGAGCTTTTTGCCGAAAAACAGGACCCTGCAACGCTGAAAAAGGTGGAGGCAATGGCAAAGGAGTCGCTGCGGGGCGGCGCGCTTAACCCTGTTGCCATCAGGTTGTTGGGTTACGTGGCCGACGTTCGAGGCGACCGGAAAAAGGCACGCGAGTTGATGCTGCTGTCTCAAAAGGTGTCGCGACGCGATTTTGGGACGCAATTGTGGTTGATCGAAGATGCGGTCGCACGGGGTGACAAGAAGCAGGCGCTTTATCATTATGACATTGCCTTGCGCACGACGCCCAGCAGCTTTTCGATTTTGCTGCCGACACTAATTGGAGCGTTGGACGACCCTGAGGTGCGTTCGGCTCTCGCGCCTTATTTGAAAGCGGCTCCCGCATGGGTGCCTGCCTTCTTGGGAGAAGCCATCAACACCGCTGAAAACCCGGCGAATGTCGCTGACGTCTTGGTGAAGGCCGGACCGCTTCCCGATCGCGACGATTACCGCGCATTGTCGAACAGCCTGCTTTTGCAATTGGCGGCTAAATCGAAATTTCCGGCATTCAGACAATATTATTTGAGTCTTCCCGGAGCCAGGGATGCCAGCCTTAAGGCGGCAAGTTTGACCAATGCGACTGTCAATCTGCGTTATCCTGCGGCGGGTTGGCAGCTGGTCGAAAATCCGGCGATCGGAGGCAGTTTTTCGCAGGCTGACAAGCAAGGCCGCCACAGTCTGGCTGCATTTGCAGGTTCGGGTGAACGCGGCGAGCTGATGCGGAAATATCTGTATCTAACGCCTGGAAACTATAGTTTTGCTGCCCGATATATGGCGCAAGAAAGCGCCCCCGATTCTGAAATACGCTGGGAACTCCAATGCCTGTCAGCCGCTGGAAACAAAAGCATTTGGTTCACGGGCAACCCCGTTCGCAAAGATAAGTCTTCGGACGCCCAAGAGTTCACTCTTGATGCGGGCTGTCCTAACCAGATGCTGATGCTGCAAGTTGCTGGCGGCAGCGGCCAACTTGGTGCCGAGTTTACCTTGCAGTCGGTCGACATCATCCGCCAGTAACGGTTCAAAAAATCGAGCTTGGCTGGGAGTGCGTCCAGCCAAGCTCTTCAGGAGAGGGTCTCCTGAAGTCGGAAGCCCTCGGGTCGCTTCCGCTCACTAGCTAATTTGCAAAAGACCAAGCGTGACGTGCGTCACGCGTCAACGCGGACGGTGTTCGGTTCCCATGCCCGCGGTAATGAACAAGGCGGTCGCCTCGCCCTCGATATCGGCGGTGTGCCAGCAACCGGGCGGGTTGATTGCATATTCATCGGGACCGATAGTGACGGTGGCGGTCGAGCCATCGGCAAGTTCCTGATGCAGCGTCATTTGCCCCGAAAGGCAAAGCACCACCTCGTCACCCGCCGGGTGCATTTCCCAACTGTCCCAGCTTGTAGTGAAGCGGTACATCGTCACCAGCCGCCCTTCCGCGCCATCGTGACCGTTACGTTCACCATAGCTCTGATACCAGTCCATGCCGGTAAAAAGCGGTTGGGGAACCGCTGTCGCGCCAAGCCCCAAATGGAGCGGATTTTCAACCAGGTTGGGCATCACGCATTTCCGCCATTTATTTCCTTAGCTTCGCAAACTTCACAGACTATGCGAAATTCGTGGGAAGTTAAGCCGCAGCTGGTCCCATGACGAACGCGTTCAGCTTGTTGCCGTCGGGATCGCGGAAATAACCGGCATAGAATCCTTCGCCGCGTGGTCCCGGAGGG
>JANLSY010000383.1:0-4021 GCA_031362665.1 Sphingomonadales bacterium | reverse complement strand
GGAAAACGATCCGCTGGGCGCTGGCTATCACATCACCCAGTCAAAAATCGCCATCGGATCTGGCGGCATATTCGGCAAAGGCTTTGGCAACGGTACGCAGAGCCATCTCGATTATTTGCCCGAGGGCCACACCGATTTCGTTTTTGCAACGATGGCCGAAGAATGGGGCATAGTCGGCGGGTTTTTCATACTGGGGATGTACTTCCTGCTCATGCGCTGGGGACTCAATGTCGCGATGCAAAGCAAAACCCGTTACGGACAGCTGGTCGCAGCGGGCCTGACCTGTACGATATTTTTTTACATTATGATCAACCTGCTGATGGTCGTCGGACTTGCGCCGGTCGCGGGCATACCGCTTCCTTTTGTCAGTCACGGCGGCTCTTCAATGCTAACTATGATGATCTGCGTCGGCATCATTATGTCGATCGAGCGCCATCCCGGAGCGAAGCGGGGCCAATTCAACTAAGGCGCGCGAAGCACGGACAATTCAGCTAAACGGTATATCGCGCGCTTGACAAAAGCGCCGAATCCCATCAAAGGCGGCGCTCCAAACGGCGCCTGGCATCTGGCCAGCGGCGAAATGGGGACGCTTAGCTCAGTTGGTAGAGCAGCTGACTCTTAATCAGCGGGTCGTGGGTTCGAACCCCTCAGCGTCTACCATTTATCCTACATTAAAACGGCGGCTTATGCGGCATCGCAATCGTTCTAAAAGCTGCGTAAAAATACTGTGTAAGTTTGGTGTATGTTTTTGCTGCGACGCCCTGCACCTTTCGCTACGGGACGCAGGCAGCGTCAAACAGGGGGATAGTCCCGCTGCTGCCTCCGAACGATTAACGATGGTCGGCTAACGGGAAATCTTCAACTAAAGCGGACTTTCCGGACACGACAACATTTCAGCCATTCCGCCGACGATCTGCACTTCCTGAAGGCTACCGTAAAATCAGGAGAGCCAGGTTCCGTTGTGCGCCCTCAAGCTTGCCCTCCTCAACGGATTGATGCTCGTTTGAAAGCATTCGAGGTTTTCATTTGATAAAAAACCCAATCAACGGAACATTTTCATCCGGCGCGCGTTTGCACCTTAGCATCGTCTTAAATTGGGCAGCGCCGGGGGGTTTTATAACTATGCCAAATTCACGCCAGATGTCGAACTGATGGCTGCTATCCTTATTGTTGAAGACGATGTTTTTATTCTCGAGAGCCTCGGATGGATACTCGAAGATTTGGGCCACAACTCGCTGGCTGCGAGCGACCTTGCCGGAGCGCTTGTGCACCTTGTAGCGCCGCACCCAATCGACGCGCTGTTCGTGGATATCCGGCTAGATGCCTTGGTATTTGGTGGATATGACGTGGCCAATCAGGCGATTGGGCTCAGGCCCCTTTTGCCTGTGCTCTACACCTCGGGCAGCTCGCTTACCCAGGATATGACTGAGCGGTTTGTCCCTGGCGGGCGCTTCCTGCAGAAGCCCTATTCTCCCGATCAGGTCGAATCGTTCCTCACAGAGATTCTTCACTAGCACTTTCAAGACCAGCCGGAATCTTCGCAGAGGTCACGGACCAACATCGAGTCAGGATATGTCATCACCCATACACCACCCGAAGCGGTCGCAGATAAAGTGCCCTATCCCGCTTTCGGCACCGTCGCAGGACAGACTGAAGAGTCGATTGTCAAGGCCGACGCGCTGCAACGTGCCATCTTCAACAGCGCCAACTTTTCCAGCATCGCCACCGACGCCAAGGGCGTAATCCAGATCTTCAACGTCGGTGCGGAGCAGATGCTCGGTTATGCCGCTGCCGAAGTAATGAACATGATTACCCCGGCGGATATTTCGGATCCGCAGGAGCTGATCGCTCGCGCCCAGTCGCTAAGCGCGGAGTTGGAAACACCGATCACGCCGGGTTTCGATGCGCTGGTGTTCAAGGCCTCGCGCGGCATCGAAGATATCTACGAGCTGACCTATATCCGCAAGGACGGCACACGGTTTCCGGCCGTCGTCTCGGTCACCGCGCTGCGCGATGCTGCGGGCACGATCATCGGTTATCTGCTGATCGGCACCGACAACACCGCGCGCAAGGCCGCCGAAGAGGCGCTGCTGCAGGCCGGGGCCCTGCAGAGCGCGATCTTCAACAGCGCCAACTTCTCCAGCATCGCCACCGATGCGCAAGGCGTGATCCAGATCTTCAATGTCGGGGCCGAACGCATGCTCGGCTATGCGGCGGCCGAAGTGATGAACACCATCACCCCGGCAGACATTTCGGACCCTCAGGAGCTGATCGCCCGAGCAAAGGCGCTAAGTGCAGAGCTCTCCACTGCCATCACGCCCGGCTTCGAGGCGCTGGTGTTCAAGGCCTCGCGCGGCATCGAGGACATCTACGAGCTCACCTATATCCGCAAGGATGGCACGCGGCTTCCAGCAGTTGTTTCAGTCACCGCACTACGCGACGGACTCGACGTGATCATCGGCTACCTGTTGATCGGCACCGACAACACCGCGCGCAAGCTCGTCGAGCAGGAGCAACAGCAATCCGACCAGCGCCTGCGCGACCAACAATTCTACACACGCTCGCTGATTGAATCGAACATCGACGCGCTGATGACCACCGATCCGGCGGGCATCATCACTGACGTCAACAAGCAGATGGAAGCACTGACCGGGTGCACCCGCGACGAATTGATCGGGGCTCCGTTCAAGGATTGCTTCACCGATCCCGACCGCGCCGAGGCCGGAATAAAACGGGTGCTCAACGAAAAGTCGGTTACTGACTATGAACTTACGGCAAGGGCCCGCGATGGCAAGCAGACCGTGGTCTCCTATAACGCCACCACATTCTACGATCGCAATCGGACGCTGCAAGGGGTTTTCGCCGCCGCGCGTGATGTCACCGAGCGCAAGCGCTTCGAGCAGGAGCTGCAATTGGCCAAGGCCGCCGCCGAAAGCGCCAGCCGGACCAAGTCAGACTTCCTCGCCAGCATGAGCCACGAGATACGCACGCCGATGAATGCGATCATGGGCATTGCCGATCTGCTGGCCAAGACATCGCTTACCCCCGAACAGGATAAATATGTCCAGATATTCCGCCGTTCTGGCGATAATTTGCTCAATCTCATCAACGACATCCTTGATCTCTCGAAAGTCGAGGCGGCGCAGCTCGATCTCGAACAGACCGGCTTCTCGCTCGGCGATCATCTGGAGAAAGTGATCGAGATGGTGCTGCCGCGTGCGCAGGAGAAGAGCCTCGTCCTGCTTTGTGAAATTGCCCCGAGCGTTTGCAATGACCTCATCGGCGATCCGACGCGGCTGCGGCAGGTTCTGCTGAATCTGCTCGGAAATGCCATCAAATTCACCGAGACCGGCCAGGTCTCGCTGACCGTCGAGCCGGATCAGGATTGTGCGGTGCCCACTGCCTTGCGGTTTACCGTTAGCGACTCAGGCATCGGCATTGCTGACGAAAAGCTCGCCAGGGTCTTCGAGCGTTTCGCCCAAGCCGATTCGTCAACGACGCGCCGGTTCGGGGGCTCCGGGCTTGGCCTGACGATCTCCAAACGGCTCGTCGAATTGATGGGTGGTCGCATCTGGGTTACCAGCGAAATCGGCAAGGGCAGCACTTTCGGTTTCGCCGTCCCGTTCGAAATCTGGGCCACTGCCAACCGCGCGGTCGGCGCGCCAATCGGCACTGGCAGCGATGCGCCATTGCAGCCCCTGCGCATTCTGATGGCAGAGGATTCGCCCGATAATTGCACCATCGCCTTGGCCTATCTCGAGGATACGCCTTATCAGATCGACGTTGCCGAAACCGGGTTGATAGCCTGCGAGATGTTTAAGGCTGGCCATTATGACCTGGTGCTGATGGACCGACAAATGCCGGTGATGGACGGATTGACCGCGACGCGGAACCTGCGTGCATGGGAGAAGGCCAATGGTCGGACGCCAACTCCGATAATTGCCCTGACGGCTTCAGCCCTAAAGGGCGACCGTGAGACGTGTCTCGCGGCGGGGTGCACAGCCTATCTGACCAAGCCGAT
>JANLSY010000352.1:0-8233 GCA_031362665.1 Sphingomonadales bacterium | reverse complement strand
CGCACTCGCCGGCGGAAGCATCGCTCCGAACACTCCCGTCTGGCGCTCGGGGTGGACTGGATGGCAGCCCGCTCATGAAGTGCCTGAGCTCATGTCGAGCGCGCTTTCCGCGGCGAACGGCGTCGTCCCAAACATTCCGCCACCGCCGCTCGAGGCAGGTTCGCCTTATGACCTGTCGTCCGATCCGCGTTATGCGGGAATTGCGATCCCCAATACCGAAAGCTTGAAGGACACCATCGCTCGCGTCCTGCCATATTGGGAGAGCGCGATTGTGCCTGAACTGCAGGCCGACAAGACGGTTCTAATTTCTGCACATGGCAACAGCTTGCGGGCACTGGTCAAGCATCTGTCGGACATTTCCGATGAAGACATTACCGGACTCGAAATCCCGACCGGGCAGCCGATAGTCTATGAACTGGATGATGCGCTGAAAGGCGAGCGTTATTATCTGTCGGAACGCTAAGCCAGCGGGCCGATGCCCTTGGCCTGCTTCGCCGCGTACATCGAACGGTCGGCGCGGAGTAGCAATTCGGATGGCTTGATCCCGGGTTCGATCGGCGTAAAGCCCGCCGAAATACTGGGCGTCAGGGTCGCACCAGCATGGTCGATGCTTAGCTTGCCGATCACCTTGGCGATGCGTTCGGCCTTGCCGGCGAGTTCGGCTTCTGGGATATTGTCGAGCAGGATCGCAAATTCATCGCCACCGATGCGCGCTACCAGGTCAGAGCGGCGGACAGCGCCCAATAAGCCCTTGGCAATTGCCATCAGCAGCATATCGCCAACCTGATGGCCAAGCGTATCGTTGACCGTCTTCAGATTATCGACATCGATGAACAGCAAGCCATATTCGCCGCCATAGCGATGCGTCCGCCAGCACCAACGGTCAAGTTCTTCCATGAAGTGGCGGCGGTTGAACAATGGCGTGAGCGTATCGCACGCGACGAGCCGCTCAAGCTCGGCAATCCGCGCCTTTAACTGGTTATTCTCGCGTTCGAGCGCAGGCAAGCCCCCTGCTGCGCCCGACGCGGACAATTTGTCCGCTTGGTTGTTCAATACCTGTCCCCGATAATTCATGCGACCCGGGGTATCTTGTGTTATCACCCCTCTCAACCAGCTTTCCCATAAAAAAGCAAGAGTTTACAACATGCGGGCTTAGAAAACGGTTGTTGTAACGCGGCACTATTCGGAATTGCGGTTCTAAGGTGTGCGCGCTAAGAGCGTTTGCTTCGCATATCCGGGGGATGGCCGTTGAGTGAAGCAGCACCGATAGTCGGGATCATCATGGGCAGCCGCTCTGATTGGGAGACGATGCGTGAGGCGTCGGCGACGCTCGCCACGCTGCATATCCCGCATGAATGCAAAGTGGTGTCGGCACACCGCACGCCTGACCGGCTTTATGACTATGCCAAGGGTGCAGCAGGTCGAGGCCTGAAATGCATTATTGCCGGCGCAGGCGGCGCGGCGCATTTGCCGGGCATGGCGGCGTCGATGACGCGGCTACCGGTGCTCGGTGTGCCGGTGCAGTCGAAAGCGCTCGATGGGATGGATAGCCTGCTTTCCATCGTGCAGATGCCGGCTGGTATTCCGGTAGGAACGCTTGCCATCGGCAAGGCGGGCGCCATAAACGCTGCATTGCTTGCTGCAGCGATGCTAGCGAACAATGACGCCGATTTGGCTGCGCGTTTGGAAGCGTGGCGCGCAGAACAAACCGCCTCAGTGGCAGAGAGCCCCGAATGACGGCTTTACCTCCGGGTTCGACGATTGGCATTTTGGGCGGTGGGCAATTGGGCCGGATGCTGGCGATGGCGGCAGCGCAATTGGGCTATCGCTGTCATATCTATGCGCCTGCCGGGGACAATGTCGCCTGCGATGTCGCGGCGCAAAGCACGATTGCTGCCTATGACGACCTGGTTGCGCTCAAGGCCTTTGCGACAGCGTGCGACGTCGTAACATTCGAGTTCGAGAATGTCCCCGTGATGCCGCTCAAGTCGATCGCGCGTGAAGTACCGATCCATCCGCCGATCAAGGCGCTCGAGGTTGCGCAGGACCGGGTCGACGAAAAGGAATTCGTCCGAAAGCTCGGCGGCAAGACGGCCAATTTCGCCGTGGCGCGCAGCGAGATCGAGGTCGAGGACGCGGTCGCTGCGGTCGGCACTCCTGCCATCCTGAAGACAATCCGCATGGGCTATGACGGCAAGGGGCAGGTTCGCGTGTCGGCCAAGAGCGAGCTTGCAAGTGCGTGGCGCAGAACCGGTGGGCAACCGCTGATTGCCGAACAGATGATTCAGTTCGACGCCGAGTTTTCGGTCATCCTTGTGCGCGGTGCCGATGGCGAAATCCGCTATTGGGAAAGCTCGCGCAACGCGCATGAAGAGGGCATTCTTGCCACATCGACGCTTCCTGCCGGGCCGCTGATCGAAAGCCAGCAGGTCGCGGCTCGCAAGATGGCGGCGGCGGTGGCTGGTGCGCTTGATTATGTCGGGGTGTTCACCGCGGAATTTTTTGCGAGCGCCGAAGGCCCGCTGTTCAATGAAATCGCCCCGCGCGTGCAC
Source organism: Sphingomonadales bacterium (assembly GCA_031362665.1). Taxonomy (GTDB): domain Bacteria; phylum Pseudomonadota; class Alphaproteobacteria; order Sphingomonadales; family Sphingomonadaceae; genus Sphingorhabdus_B. The sequence goes on along the minus strand of JANLSY010000352.1, from coordinate 5,681 downwards.
AACAGTGGGCACTGGACGATTGAAGGCGCCGAAACCAGCCAGTTCGAAAACCACATCCGGGCGATTTGTGGACTTCCGCTCGGTAGCACCGCCACCGTCGCCGAACGCGTCGAGATGCAGAACCTGATCGGCAAGGATGGCGAGCGGTATTTGCAACTGCTCGGCGACCCGGCGGCGAACGTGCACCTGTATGGCAAGGCAGAAGTGCGCGCCGGTCGCAAAATTGGCCATGTTACCCGCTTGTATCGGTAATATTTACAAGGCAAAGCGGGGGATATGAATCATCCCGAAATTATCCTTGTCCTCGCCCGCGCCGCCAATGGAGTTATCGGGAGGGATGGCGGGATGCCCTGGCATATCCCCGCTGACCTGCGCCATTTCAAGCAAATCACCAAGGGTCGCCCGATGATCATGGGGCGCAAGACGTTCGACAGCCTGCCGGGGTTGCTCGACGGCCGCCGCCATATAGTGCTCACCCGCGATACGGCGTGGGAAGAGGAAGGCGCAGAGGTCGCGCATTCGGTCGAGGAGGCGTTGAAGCTCGCCAATGGTCCGCATGTGTGCGTGATTGGCGGAACGGAAATCTTCAAGCTGTTCCTGCAGCTGGCCGACCGTATCGAACTGACAGAAATTGCGACGACCCCTGAAGGTGACACATCGATGCCAGCGTTCGACAACGCCGCCTGGCAAGAAATTGCGCGCGAGAGCCATGGGGCGGACGGCAAGGTTCCGGCACATGATTTCGTGACTTTGGTCCGAAAAGGGGAGTGACATGCGTAAACGGTTCTGGATTCCGCTCGCGCTGATCGGCGTTGTGGCTGCCGGTTTTTTCGGGATAGCGCCGGGCTATGTCGAAGGGTCGATGAACGTCATTGATGGCAAGCCGCTGATTAAGGTGAGCGATGAGGCGAAGGCACTGCACAAGACGCTGACCATCGTCGATCTGCATAGCGATAGCCTGATGTGGAATCGTGACATCAATGAGCGCGCCGACCGCGGGCATATGGATGTGCCGCGTTTGCAAGGCGGCAATGTGGCCCTCCAACTCTTTTCGTCAGTAACGAAAACGCCCAAAGGCCAGAATTACGATGGCAACAGCGATAGGACCGATAACATAACGTTATTGACCATTGCACAGTTGCAGCCTGTCAAAACATGGGGCTCATTGGTCGAGCGGTCGCTTTATCACGCGGCAAAGCGCGATGCTGCCGTTGCGGCTTCGAACGGTTTGTTGAAAGCTGTGGATACCACGAGCCAACTCGATACACTTCTGTCGGCCCGCCAAAAAACGCCGCGTTCGGTTGGCGCAATGCTGACAATAGAGGGCCTCCAAAATCTCGAAGGCAAAGCCGCCAATCTCGATCGGCTCTACAACGCCGGTTTCCGCATGGCGGGCCTCACGCATTTCTTCGATAACGAGCTTGGCGGATCAATGCATGGGTTGAAGAAGGGCGGGCTGACACCGTTTGGCCGCGACATTGTTCGGCGGATGGAGGCGAAGGGGATGATCGTCGATATTGCCCACCTTAGCCACACCGGCGTTGCCGAGGTACTGGCGATGGCGCGGCGTCCCGTCGTTTCCAGCCATGGCGGCGTGCAGGCGACGTGCAAAGTCAACCGCAACCTGACCGACGACGAAATCCGCGGCGTTGCAAAAACCGGCGGCGTCATCGGGATCGGCTATTGGGAGGGTGCCGTTTGCTCGACCGACCCGCGCGCTGCGGCCAAGGCGATGAAGCATGTCCGCGATCTGGTTGGCATTGCCCATGTCGCGCTTGGCTCTGATTATGACGGCGCAACCACCGTGCGGTTCGACACCTCGCAGCTCACACAGGTCACACAGGCGCTAATGGACGGTGGCTTTACCGAAGCAGAAATACGCGCCGTGATGGGCGAAAATGCGCTGCGCGTCATCCGCGCGGGGCTGGTGCCGATGGCCGGGACCGCAGCAGCGGAATGACCATTCCCCGCCTCCACGCAACCGAACGGATACCCGATGAACTGCGTAGCGCCGTCGTGGCGCTGGGCAATTTCGATGGCTTTCACCTCGGCCATCAGGCGGTGGCGGGCGAAGCTATCGCCCAAGCCAAGGCGGCGGGTAAACCAGCAATCATCGCAACCTTTGACCCGCATCCGGTGCGTTTCTTTGCACCGCAAGCGCCGTGGTTCCGGCTGACGACACTGGACCAGCGGCAACGCCTGTTTGAGGACGCAGGGGCGGATGCTATGCTGGTGTTCGAATTCGATGCCAGCCTGGCCGCGACCACGGCGGAGGATTTTATCGCCAAATTGCTGGTCGAGCGGCTGGGTATCTCGGCGGTCGTGACCGGCGAGGATTTTACGTTCGGCAATCGCCGCGGTGGCAATTTTGATGTTTTGCGCGACGTTGGTGCCGCGCACGGTCTCAGCTCTACTGCAATGGGGCCAGTGGTCGATGATGGCGGCGTCATTTCGTCGAGCCGTATCCGAGAGGCATTACAGGCAGGCGATTGCGCCACCGCAACGCGTTTGCTGACTCGACCTTTCGCCATTGAGGGCATAGTCCAGCATGGCGACAAGAACGGACGACTTTTGGGCTTCCCCACCGCCAATATCGACATAGGCCACTATCTGCGCCCGCGTTACGGTATTTATGCGGTGAAGGGCAAACTGGCCGATGACCGCGTTCTTGATGGCGCCGCAAATCTTGGGATTCGGCCCAGTTTCGAACCACCCAAGGAACTGCTCGAACCGCATTTCTTCGACTTTGCCGAAGACCTGTATGGGCAGCATATCGAAGTCGAATTCCACGCTTTCATCCGTCCAGAGATGAAGTTTGACGATATGGAAGCCCTGATGCTTCAGATGCAGGCGGATTGTGACGAAGCCCGGCGAATATTGGAGGCGCAATGAAGCTTTCGAAAGGAAAGAAGCGGGTGCTTGCGCTCGTCGCCCTTGTCCTTGTTGCCCTCTCGCTGCTGAATGCGAGCTGGCTCGCGCCAAAGCCCGAGGGCAAGCCCAAGCTGATCGCGCATCGCGGCGTCTATCACCTTTATGACAAGCGTGCCGCCTTCGGCCGCGATACCTGCACCGCACGGTTTATTCGCCCGCCCGAGCATGAGGTTTTCGAAAACACCACCGCCTCGATCCGCATGGCGGCCGGGTTGGGTGGCGCGCTGACCGAGGTCGATGTCGCGCCAACCAAGGATGGCAAGATGGTGCTGTTCCACGATTGGACCGTCGATTGCCGGACCAATGGCAAGGGCGAAACGCGCGATCTGACGCTGGCGGAGTTGAAGGCACTCGACATCGGTTATGGCTATACCGCCGACGGCGGCAAAACCTATCCGCTCCGCGGCAAGGGCGTGGGGCAGATGCCGACGGTGGAGGAGGCGCTAGCGGCGCTGCCATCGCGCGCTTTGCTGTTCAACTTCAAGTCGAAAAATCCGCGTGAGGCCGACCAGTTGTTTGCCATTTTGAAGGCATCGGGCCGCGATTACGAAAAGCTCGGCGATGCATTTTATGGCGCGCAAGGTCCAGTGGACCGCATCCGGCAGCTCGCGCCGAAAAACTGGGCGTTCAGTTTGAAGGAGGAAGCGAAGGCCTGCACCAAGGATTATGTCCTTTATGGCTGGACCGGGATTATCCCGAAAAGCTGTCATAACGGCGTGCTCGTCATTCCGGTCAATTACCAATGGCCGATGTGGGGCTGGCCCAACCGCCTAATCGCGCGGATGGAGAGCGTCGGGGCGCGGGTGATTGTTATGGGGCCGTATGAAAGCGGCAAGTCGAACGAAGGGCTGTCCGATGTGCATGATCTGGGCCGGATACCGGCCAGCTTCAACGGTTACATCTGGGTCGAGGATATCTGGAGCATCGGGCCTGCGTTGAAGGGGAAGTGACTTCCTCCCCGGTACGGGGAGGGGGACCAGCGAAGCTGGTGGAGGGGCAGGGTCGAAGTTGTCCCGCCTTCGAAAGCGAGCAAAACTCGGCGCGTGCCCCTCCACCATCCTACGGATGGTCCCCCTCCCCTGGCAGGGGAGGAATGGCCTTTATCCCTCGCGCTTTATCCTCTAAGCGCCTTCGCAACATGACCGAACCAATCGACTATCGCGACACCGTTTTCCTGCCGAAAACAGATTTCCCCATGAAGGCCGGGCTGCCGCAGAAGGAGCCGGGCATCTTGGCGCGCTGGCAGGAGATGGATCTGTATACTCAGCTCCGCAATCGCCGCCGCGGGCGTGAGAAGTTCATCCTGCATGACGGCCCGCCTAATGCCAATGGCGACATGCATATCGGCCACGCGCTCAACCATATCCTGAAAGACATGGTCGTCCGCACGCAGACATTGCTCGGCAAGGACGCGCCTTATGTGCCCGGTTGGGATTGCCACGGCCTGCCCATCGAGTGGAAGGTCGAGGAGCAATATCGCAAGAAAAAGCTCAACAAGGACGAGGTTCCGCAGCAAGAATTCCGCGCCGAATGCCGTGCCTATGCGAAAGGCTGGGTGGATACGCAGCGCGAGCAATTGAAGCGGCTGGGTATCAACGGCGATTGGGACAATCCCTATCTGACGATGGATTTTCAGGCCGAGGCGACGATTGTTTCGGAGCTTTTGAAGTTCGCCGAGAGCGGCCAGCTCTATCGCGGTGCCAAGCCAGTGATGTGGTCGCCCGTCGAAAAGACCGCCTTGGCCGAGGCCGAGATTGAATATGAGGATATAGTCTCAACGCAGATCGATGTAGCGTTCGAGATTGTCGAAAGCCCCATCCCCGAACTGGTCGGCGCGCATGCGGTGATCTGGACAACGACGCCGTGGACGATTCCGGTCAATCAGGCTTTGGCTTATGGGCCGGATGTTGATTATATTGCGTTCACTTGGAACGGTAAGACACTGCTGTTCGCCGAGAAGCTTCTCCAAGATGTTTGGCTTCGGATTGCGTTCGAGCGGATTGATGGAGTTCTGCAAACACAGAATGAGCCGCCTAAGTGGGAAGCTCACGGGAAACGGATCAAAGGCTCCGACCTAGCCGGAACCATGGTCCGCCACCCAATGCATACGTTGGGCGGTTTCTTTGCCAAACCGCGTCCGATGCTCGCGGGCGATTTTGTTACCACCGACAGCGGCACCGGGCTTGTCCATATGTCGCCCGACCATGGCGAAGATGATTTCGACCTGTGCAAGGCGAACGGCATCGATCCGGTCTTCGCGGTCGAAGGTGACGGCAAATATCGCGCCGACTGGCTCTGGCTGAGCGGTGAGGGCAGCGTCATCAACCCCAAATTCAACGCACCCGATGGACCGATCTGCACCGCGCTGCGCGAGGCTGGCGGATTGCTCGCGGCGTCGGCGGATTACAGGCACAGCTATCCGCATAGCTGGCGTTCGAAGGCGAAGGTCATCTATCGCTGCACCCCGCAATGGTTTGTGAGCATGGACAAGGAACTGCCAGGCGGCACGCTGCGCGAAAAGGCAATGACCGCGATTTCGGACACCCGCTTCATCCCCGAAAAGGGCCGCAACCGCTTGTCGTCGATGGTCGAGGGTCGCCCCGACTGGGTGCTCAGCCGCCAGCGCGCATGGGGTGTGCCAATTACCTTGTTCGTGAAAAAGGGAACCAACCAGTATTTGGGCGACCCGGCGGTCAACGCACGTATCATCGCGGGCGTTCGCGAAAATGGCGTCGATGGCTGGTCCGACG